>JAFQTF010000044.1 GCA_017409205.1 Oscillospiraceae bacterium
ATCGCCCATGTCTCCTTCACCCCCATGGACGGCCCCATGCACTACATCACCGACACCGAAAGCTACAACCACTACTTCGGCTGGTACGGCGGCAAGATGGAAGACAACGGTCCCTGGCTGGATAAGTTCCACGCCATGCACCCCACCATCCCCCTGGGCGTTTCCGAGTACGGCTGCGAAGGCATCATCACCTACCACGGCCCCAACCCCAAGTGCAAGGACTACAGCGAAGATTACCAGGCTCTGTACCACGAGCACATGGCCAAGGTTCTGGACGAGCGTCCCTGGATCTGGTCCAGCCACGTCTGGAATATGTTCGACTTCGGCTGCGCAGCCCGCGATGAGGGCGGTGTGGCAGGCCGCAACAACAAGGGCCTCGTGACCATGGACCGTGCCACCAAGAAGGACAGCTACTACATCTACAAGGCATACTGGAACCCCGCTCCCATGGTGCACCTGTGCGGCAAGCGCTACGCCCAGCGCTCCGGCGACACCCGTGAGATCAAGGTCTACACCAACCAGAAGACCGTTGAGCTGTACCTGAACGGCAAGAAGATCGCCGAGGCTGCCGCTGTTGACCATATCTGCCGCTTCGACGTGGCTCTGGCTGACGGCCTGAACATTTTCAAGGCAGTGGCAGGCAATGTCAAGGACACCATGACCATCGAAAAGGTGGAGTCTGAGCCCGAGATCTACACCCTGCCCCAGACCGACGACGGCAACGAAGGCGCCGCCAACTGGTTCACCGCTGTGGGCGATGTGGAACTGGATGAAAGCCCCATGGAATTCCCCGAGGGCAAGATGAGCATCAAGTCCACCATCGGTGACATCTACAAGAACGAGGCAGCCTGGGAATTCTTCTCCAAGCTGACCGGCGGTAAGATGGGCCCCGACATGCCCATGTGGGGCATGATGTCCAACTTCAGCGTGGAAACCATGATGACCATGATGGGAAATGCTCCCGAGAGCGCCCTGAAGGCAATGAATAAGCAGCTGAACGCTTTCGATATCGTTGAGTAATCCATAAATCCGGAGGACGCAGAGCCCAAGCTCTCTGCGTCCTCCCCTTCCATTTTCTGTCCATGCAAAATATACCTGATTTCGTTCTGCGGTTCCTGAAGGGGATCATCGTGGGCATCGGCGGTGTGGCTCCCGGCCTCAGCGGCAGCGTGCTGCTGATCATCTTCGGGCTGTATCAGCAGACCCTGAATGCACTGGGCACCCTGCTGACCCAGTTCAAAAAGAATATCCGTTTCCTTCTGCCTCTGGTGGCCGGCATGATGGCGGGCGTACTGCTGTTCAGCAGGGCCATCCACTTTTTCCTGGGGAATTATGAAATGCCCACCCGGTTCTGCTTCCTGGGGCTGATCCTGGGCACCCTGCCCATGGTCTGGCAGGAAGTGAAGAAGGAGGGCTTCTCCCGGGGGTACTACCTGGTGATCCTCCTGTCCGCCGTCCTCGGCACCTGGTTCTTCACCGTCAACCCCAACGCCTTTCCCCAGATCACCCACCCCAACCTGATCCAGTCCATCCTGCTGGGCGCCGCGGTGGCTTTGACGGCCATCGTTCCCGGCGTGGATCCGGCGGTATTCCTGTCCACCCTGGGACTGTACGAAGCCTATGTGGCTGCCCTGGCCAATCTGGAACTGCAGATACTGCTGCCCATGGTTCTGGGACTGGCCGGCGGTGCCGTGGTGATCTCCCTTGTCATGACTGCCCTGTTCCGCCGGTTCTATACCGCCACCTTTTCGGTGATCTTCGGCATTTTCCTGTCCATGATCCCCAATATGCTCAGTGACCGCTGCCGTCTGGGCATTGATGCCGTATCCGCCCTTTCCCTGGTGCTGCTGGCGCTGGGTTTCCTGGTCTCCTTCTGGCTGGGAGATCTGGAGGCCAACAACCGCCGCCTCCGGATATGGCTCGCTACCTTTAGAAAGAGAGAGACGTAACGTGCGTTTTATTGGTTTTTATGACTATACGGTGATCCTGACCCACCTGAGCCTGATTTCCGCCGTCAGCGGCATGTTCTTCGCCTCCGGGGGCAATTTCACCTCTGCCGTGTTCTGCCTGTTCTTCTCCGGCTTCTGCGATGCCTTTGACGGCATCGTGGCCCGCAGCAAGAAAAACCGCACCGAGGATGAAAAATCCTTTGGCATTCAGCTGGACTCCCTCTGTGATGTGGTGAGCTTCGGCGTTTTCCCCGCATTTTTGTGCTATCAGATGGGTGTCATCGGCCCGGTGGGTCTGGTGTGCGTCTTTGGCTACAGTCTCTGTGCCCTGATCCGGCTGGCATTTTTCAATGTTCTGGAAGAAAAGCGGCAAAAGACCGAAACCGGCTGCAACAAAACCTACCGTGGCCTGCCGGTGACTTCCATTTCCATCATCTTCCCGCTGGTGTACCTTCTGAGGTCCGCAATGCCGGAAAGCGCCTTTTCCGTGGTGCTCCACATCATGCTGGCCCTCACTGGCTTCCTGTTCATTCTGGACTTCTCCGTGAAGAAACCGGACTGGCTGGGCCTTCTGAAAAAGATCGCCGGTAAAAAATGATCTTCCCCCCTTTCTGCCGTGTCTGCCCCTCTGCAGCCCGCAGAAGGGGGATTTTTCTGTATTTTTCTTCATTTTTAACGGTAATCCCTTGCAATGGAGGCAAAAGACCGCTATAATGGTGAAAGTTTTACTGTGAAGGTGACGGTTATGCCCAAAAAGCTTTTTCTGGCAGGACTTGCTCTCTGCCTTTGTTTTTCTGCCGCAGGCTGCGGCGATCATGCTTCTCCCGCTGCCGATGACGCCACTGTCCCCCCTGTGGCCCAGGTCTCGGCGGAAACCACCCTTCCCCCGGAAACCACAGTGCCGGAAACCACATCACCGGAAGCCGCTGTCCCCGAAACCGCTGCTGCAGAAACGGAGCCTGCCCAGACGGAAATGCTCCCCGCCACAGAGGAAACGGTGTGGGATGATTCCGATCCCGGCAATCCCCTGCTCCCGCCGCCGGAAGCACCGGAGGGCCCCTGCCATTTTTATGATGATGCGGCCTTCATCGGCGACTCCATTTCCTACAACCTGATGCTGCATCACACCAAAACCGGGGATTTCGGCGATGCCCTGTTCCTGGTCCGGGGCAGTCTGGGCGTGCACAATATTCTGAACAAGGTCCTCACCGTATATTACCAGGGCCAGTACATGCCTCCCTGGGACGCCCTGAAGGCCTCGCAGGTGAACAAGGTGTTCATCATGCTGGGCACCAACGACATCGGCTACTACGGGATTGACGAAACCATGGTCAAATGGGAGGAATTCCTGGGAAAGATCCGGGAAGCCTGTCCCGATATCCAGATCTACATCCAGGCCCTGACCCCCATGTGGCACGGCGGTGAAAAGGGCGCACTGAACAACCAGAACATCGACGTCTACAATGACCGGCTGGAGGAATTCGCCGAAACCAACGGCTGCTTCTATGTAAATGTCACCGACTATCTGAAAGACCACCACAACAGTCTTGCAGAGGTCTACAGCAATGATTATTATGTCCACATGAATTACGATGGCACCGAAGTATGGGCCGATGCCCTGAAAAACTACGGCGCCCAGCAGGAAAAGGAGACAAACTGATATGAAGAAGATCGCCCTGATGCTTGCTCTGGCTCTGATGCTGACTGTCCTGACCGGCTGCGGCAGCGAACCCCAGGAAGCCGTTCCCGCCGAGACCACCGGAGCCGCTCCCGTTGTGCTGGATCTGCAGGCCATTTACGACAGCATGACCGCTCTGGAGGGCACCCCCGAAATGATCCCCCTGGATGCAGATATGCAGTTCAATTTCTGCGGCATCAACCCCGACGACTGCAAGACTTCCCTGGCCGCCATCTGCGCCGACGGTATGCAGGCCGATGAGATCTGGCTGGTCGAGGCTGTGGATGCCGCTGCGCTGGCCCGGCTGCAGGAAGCTGCTCAGTTCCGGCTGAATGCCAAGGACGAGGAGTCCGTCACCTACTCTCCCGAGCAGAACGCCATTGTAAAGAAGGCCCAGGTCATCACCGTGGGCAACTACCTTGCTCTGGTGGTTTCCCCAGATGTGGATACCCTGGCAGGGCTGTTCCGGACCGCCGCCGGGATCTGATCGAACCATAAACAGCAAAGCGCCGGATCGGCCCACTGCCGGTTTGGCGCTTTCCTCAGTGAAAGGAGACCTGTCTCTTGCTTTTCTCCAGTAATGTCTTTTTATTCGGCTTCCTGCCTGCGGTGCTGCTTTTCTATTATCTGGTACCCCGGAAATGGAAAAACCCGGTACTTCTGCTGTTCAGCCTTCTGTTCTACGGCTGGGGCGAACCGGTGTACCTGTTTCTGATGATCGGCGTCATTGCCCTGAACTATGGCTGCGGCATCCTGATCCACCGCTTCCGGACCCGGTGCCCCGGCAAGATCCTGGCCGCCGGTGTGGCCGCCAACCTGCTGATCCTGGGCTTTTTCAAGTACGCAGGCTTTCTGTCTGCCCAGCTGCAGATCCTGCTCCCGTTCCTGCCCCAGTGGCAGGCGCCTCAAATCCCTCTGCCAATCGGTATTTCCTTCTATACCTTCCAGTCCATGAGCTATATCATCGATGTCTACCGGCAGGAGGTGGCCGTGCAGAGGAACCCCCTGACCTTCGGCACCTATGTGACCCTGTTCCCCCAGCTGATTGCCGGCCCCATCGTCCGTTACAGTGATGTGGCGCTGCAGATGGACCACCGGAAGGAGAGCATGGAGGCGTTTTCCTCCGGCATCCTTCTCTTTGTGGTGGGCCTCAGCAAAAAGGTACTGCTGGCAAACCCCATGGGCAACCTGTGGAACCTGCTGCGGGAGCAGCCCGGCACCCTGGCTGCCTGGATCGGCATTGCCGCCTATACCTTCCAGATCTATTTTGATTTCTCCGGCTACTCCGATATGGCCCGGGGCCTTGGCCGGATGTTTGGCTTTGAATTTCTGGAAAACTTCCGTTACCCCTATATTTCCCGGAGCGTCACGGAATTCTGGCGCCGGTGGCACATCTCTCTTTCCACCTGGTTCCGGGAATATGTCTACATTCCCCTGGGCGGCAACCGCCGGGGACTTGCCCGGCAGATCCTGAATCTGCTGATTGTCTGGGGCCTCACCGGCCTGTGGCACGGCGCCAGCTGGAATTTTGTGCTGTGGGGCCTTTACTATGCCGTACTGCTGATTCTGGAAAAGGCCTTCCTGCTGAAGCGCCTGCAAAAAGCCCCGGCTGCTCTGGCCCATGTGTATACCATCGTGCTCTTCATGCTGGGCTGGGCTCTGTTCTATTTTGAGGATATGGCTGCTCTGGGCGCATTCCTGCTGCGGCTGTTCACTCCTGCCGCCTCCGGCTCTGCCGGCCTGACGGTAATTGTGGCCCACCTGCCCCTGCTGCTTGCTGCGGCACTGGGTTCCACGCCTCTTGTCAGCCGGATCGCCGCCAAATACAGCCGTTCCCGGCTGGCCTTCCCCTGTCTGGTGCTAACACTGGCCGTCCTTCTTCTGCTGTGCACAGCATCCCTTGCCAGCCAGAGTTACAATCCCTTTATTTATTTCCGGTTCTAGGAGGTGGACACATTGCAAAATCCAAAGCAGCAGCGTCTGCTGACGATCCTCTTCTGCGGCTTTCTGGCCGCCATGACCGTGCTGTACCTGTGTCTGCCCAAATCGGAATTTTCCCTGCGGGAAAAGCGGTACCTGGCACAGACGCCGGAACTGACCCGGGAAAATCTGGCCTCCGGCGATTTTTCCGCCGATGTGGACGCCTTCATGGCCGACCACATTCCCGGCCGCAGCTTTTTTGTCGGGCTGAATGCCTATTATGAGCTGTTCACCGGACGGCAGGGCAGCAAGGATATCCTGTTGACCCGGGATCAGCGGCTGGTGGAAGCCCCGGTGGAAGCAGACGACGCCGTGATCGACAAAAACATGGCCATCCTCAACGGCTTTGCGGAAAAGCAGTCGGTTCCCGTGGATCTGATGGTGGTTCCCTCCGCCGGATGGGCTGCGGAAGACCGCATTATCGGCATCCATGACGCATACCCGGATGAAGCCATCCTCCGGAGCATTTCTGCAAAGGCCGGGGAAAATCTGCGGACAGTGGATGTGCTTACGCCCTTTGCTGCCGGCAGCCCGGAACAGCTCTATTACCGGACGGATCACCACTGGACTAGCGCCGGCGCCCACACCGCGTACCGGGTCTATCTGGAACATCTGGGCAGAGAGCCGCGGCCCGAAGCGGATTACCGCATGGAAACCATCCCCGGTTTTCTGGGCTCCACCTACTCCCGCAGCGCTCTGTGGCTGACGCCGGCAGAGCCTCTGGAGCTCTGGACCGGCGGGGAGCATATTCAGGTGATCCATGAGGGATCCGATACCCCGCATCCCGGTGTTTTTTTCCGGGAACGTCTGGAGGAGTCCGATAAGTACACCGTCTATCTGGACGGCAACCACGCACTGGTGCGGCTGACCAATCCGGAGGCCGCAGGATCGGGCAGCCTTCTGGTGATCCGTGACTCCTTCTCCAACTGCCTGGGCGGTTTCCTGGCCGACAGCTTTGAAACGGTGATCCTTGCGGATCTGCGCTACTACCGCCAGCCCCTTTCCGAGCTCATCGAATCGGAAAAGTTCGATCACATTCTGATCTGCTACAGCATCGGCAACTTCATGACTGATACCAACATGATCTGGCTCAGATGATCCGCCGGGCTCTCTGCAAACCAACAGCCTCCTCCGGAGGGAATCCGTGCTGAAAACCATGTAACAAAAGAACCCGGAGATCTCTGGATCTCCGGGTATTTTTCTTCCCTGCCGGGAGAATACAGGCATCCGAAACCCCGGATCGCCATACAGCCGGCAGCCCAAATTTTCCCCAAAACCACCGCTGCCTATCGACTCCCGGCTTTTTTCATGGTATAATACCGAAAATGATTTACAAGAGAGGGGGCAGTTCCCATGCCCGACAAACAGAAAAAGATGCCCTGCAGCATCGGTCTTATGGCCCATGTGGACGCAGGCAAGACTACCCTTTCAGAGGCGCTGCTGTATGTTTCCGGTGCCCGGCGGACTCTGGGCCGGGTGGATCACCGGGACGCCTTTCTGGACACCCATGCGCTGGAGCGGTCCCGGGGCATCACTATTTTCTCCAAGCAGGCCCTGCTGGAAACGCAGCATCTGGATGTGACCCTGGTGGATACCCCCGGCCATGTGGACTTTTCTGCGGAAGCGGAACGGGTCCTCAGTATTCTGGACTGCGCCGTGCTGGTGATCTCCGGTACGGATGGTATCCAGGCCCATACCCTGACCCTCTGGCGGCTGCTGGAGCGGTACCAGGTCCCTGTCTTTCTGTTTCTCAACAAGATGGATCTGCCGGGTCTGGACCGCAATCAGCTGATGGCCCAGCTGCAAAGCCAGCTGAGCTCCGGCTGCGTGGATTTCGCTCAGGATGCAGACGCCATCGCCGAAGCTGCCGCCATGTGCGATGAAGCATTGCTGGAGAATTATCTGGAAACCGGCCTTGTCACGGAGGGCAATCTCCGGGGACTGATCGCCAGGCGCAAGCTGTTCCCCTGCTGCTTCGGTTCCGCCCTGAAGCTGCAGGGCGTGGATGCGCTGCTGGATCTTTTGGATGTATACGCCCCCCGGCAGACTTATCCGGCAGAATTTGCAGCACGGGTCTACAAGATCTCCCGGGATCCTCAGGGCGGACGCCTGACCTGGCTGAAGCTGACTGGCGGCAGTCTGAAGGTCCGCACGCCGCTGTGTTATGTTAACAGAAAAGGAGATCTGAAGGAGGAGAAGGTGCTGCAGCTGCGGCGCTACTCCGGCGAAAAATTCTCCGCCCCGGAGGAGGGCTGCGCCGGCCAGCTGATAGCCGTCACCGGTCTGACGGAAAGCTATATCGGCCAGTCTCTGGGTGCAGAGCCCCCTTCGCTGGAACCTGCCCTGGAGCCTGTCATGACCTACCGGGTAGCCCTGCCCAGAGGCGCTGATCCGGCTGTGGTCTGGCCGAAGCTGCAGCAGCTGGAGGAGGAAGATCCCCAGCTCCATCTGATCCAGGAGAAGGGCCAGATCCACGTACAGATCATGGGCAAGGTGCAGCTGGAGGTATTCCGCAGTCTGGTGCAGCAGCGCTTCCAGCTGGATATCACGCTGGAAGACCGGCGGATCTTCTACAAGGAGACCATTGCAGACACCGTGGAAGGCGTGGGCCATTTTGAACCTTTGCGGCATTATGCCGAATGTCATCTGCTTCTGGAGCCTCTTCCTCAGGGGAGCGGTCTTGTATTTGACTCCGTGTGTTCCACCGATGTGCTGGATCTGCAGTATCAGAAACTCATCATCTCCCATCTGGGAGAGAAGGTGCACCGGGGCGTTCTCACCGGCGCGCCTATTACCGATATGAAGATCACCCTGCTGGTGGGCAAGGCCCACCTGAAGCACACCGAAGGCGGCGATTTCCGGCAGGCCACCTACCGGGCCGTCCGGCAGGGTCTGATGCAGGCAAAGTCTGTCCTTCTGGAACCCTGGTATGACTTTATCCTCACCTGCCCCACAGAGCAGATCGGCCGGGCCATTACGGATATCCGGGCCATGGGCGGCGAACTGGATGCCCCCGAGGCGGCCGGCGATTCCTCCATCCTGCGGGGCACTGTGCCTGCAGCAGAGGTGCGGGACTATGCCGAAACTGTGGCAGCCTATACCCAGGGCCGGGGCCGTCTGCAGCTGTCCCTCCGGGGCTATGCCCCCTGCCACAATCAGGAGGAAGTGGTGGCCGCCCTGGGCTATGATCCGGAGGCGGATGTGGAAAACACCCCCGATTCCGTGTTCTGCGCCCATGGCGCCGGCTTCAATGTGAAATGGAACGAAGTCAAGGACCACATGCACCTGGAAAGCGGTCTGAAAACGGAAAAAGCCCCCCAGATCATCACCCGGAATGTCCGGGCTGACGACAAGGAGCTGGAACGGATCATGCAGCGGGAATTTGGCTCCATCAAGCGGCCGGTCTACGGCGTGAAGGCAGAAAACCGGCCTGCCACTGAGGAGATCGTCATCCGGCAGATGAAGCAGAAATACATCATCGTGGACGGCTACAACATCATCTTTTCCTGGTCAGACCTTGCAGAGCTGGCCCGTGGCGATATCGATGCCGCAAGAAGAAAGCTGTGCGATGAGCTGAGCAGCTACGCCGGCTTCACCAAATGCCGGCTGGTGGTGGTATTCGACGGCTGGAAGCAGAAGGGTAATCCCGGCGAAAAGAGCCAGTTCCACAACATTCAGGTGGTCTATACCAAAGAAGGAGAAACAGCAGACGCCTATATTGAGGCACTGGCTGCGCAGATCGGCAACAACTACGCCGTGCGTGTGGCCAGCTCCGATTCTCTGGTGCAGATCAGTTCCTTCCGCAGCGGCGTGCTGCGAATGTCCGCCCGAGAGCTTCTGGAGGAGCTGGAAAGCACCCGAAAAGAAATGGGGCGGCACTTCCGGAAATAGCCCCGGAAAAATTCACAATTTTTCCGATAAATTGGGCTTCCCTTTTGGGCGTTTATCATGTATAATAAATTATCATACATGAGGAGGAATCGACCTTGAGCCACATGCCCCACTCCGACGATCCCAAGATCCAGGCCTATCTGGACAAAATCGCACGCCGTGACCGCAGAAGCGAGCACGTGTTCCGCCGTGTCCTGCACGTTTTGGAACGCTTTATCGCAGCTATCACCATTCTCGCCCTCATCGGCGCCCTGGGACTGGAGCTCGTTCACATGTTCACCACCGGCAGCGAATATTTTACCGACGTGAACCACATGCTCCACAACCTGCTGACCATCGTGGTCGGTCTGGAGTTCGTCCGAATGCTCATCGACACCACCCCCGCCAACATTCTGGAAGTGCTGACCGTGGCTATCACCCGCCATGTGGTGCTGACCCATGACGATCCCTGGAGCAACGTGGCCTGTATCGCCTGTATTGCCGGCCTGTTTGCCATCCGCCGCTTCCTGATCCGCCGCAGCGAGCTGAAGGAAGAAATGGTAGAGATCGAATAACCCAACCGAAACAGCAAAAACCCGGACTTTCGTCCGGGTTTTTCTTATGCTGTCCGGCATTTTTTCCGGCTGGCCATCAGCAGACAGGCCCACAAAAACAGGCTCAGGGCCCAATAGCCGCTGCAGATCATGGGCGCGGAAACAATAGTCAGCACATAGTGCAGCACGCTGCCCAGAAATTCCGAGCTGACGGCAAACACCAGGTTCAGCACCAGCAGCACCAGGGTCAGCCCCAGGGACGCCGCGGACAGGTTCCGGATCAGCTGCGCCGTCTCCCGTCCGCCCCGGTACAGCAGCACAGCCGGGGGCACAAAAAAAGCCACAGACAGGGCCGTCATGATCCCTCTCAGGACCGGCACAGGCTCCGGAATAAACCCAAGCCCTGCGCACACAATAAAGAGAACACCCCAGAGGGTGAACAGCACCTTTTTGTTCATGAATATTGCTCCTTTCAGGCGGCAAATGATCGTTTCTCTTACAAAGCGGCAAAACAACAATACCTTCCCGGGAGGAAGTGTCAGGCGCTCCCGCGCCACGGCAGCCTTCATAAGGCAAACGGTCCTTTATACTGCCCATCATTTTACCTTATTTTCTCCCAGACCGCAAGGGTGCTTTTCTGTCGAGGACAGGCGAAGGAAAAAACACTGGACAGTGGAGCAATAATCTGCTATAATATGGTAATAATTTACGGAAAGGGAGTGGATTTCCCATGAAATGTCCGTTTTGCGGTGATCAGGAAAGCAAAGTTGTGGATTCCCGTCACAGCGAGGACGGCCAGAGCATTCGCCGCCGCCGGGAATGTATGGGTTGCCAGCGCCGCTTTACAACCTATGAAATCGTTGAGAGCCTTCCCATTATCGTTGTGAAGCGGAACGGCTCCCGCCAGACTTTTGACCGAAACAAGATCCTGAACTCTATGATCCGCGCCTTTGACAAGCGCCGGGTGGATGTGACCGTGCTGGACCGCATCACCACCGAGATCGAACAGACCATCCAGAACACTCTGGAACGGGAGATCTCCACGGACAAGCTGGGCGAAATGGTCATGGAAAAGCTGAAGCCCATCGATGAAGTTGCCTATATCCGCTTTGCCTCCATTTATCACCGGTATCAGGACGCAGGCAGCTTTATGCGTGAGATCAGCAAATTCCTGGAGGAAAAATAATGAGCACCGATCCCACCCAGGTCCTTGAGACCGCCGCTGCCACTGAGGCAGCCCTCGATATCGAATCTATCAAGGAGATCATGGATGCCTTTGATCCGGCTGCCCTTCTGCCGGAGCTGGGGGATATCTTCTCCGTTGTCACCACCGTATGTCAGATCGCCGTCATGGTGGCCCCCATCCTCCTGCTGGCTCTGGGCCTGGGCTACCTGTTCTTCTCCCCCAAGGAGGCCAATTATTATTTCGGCTACCGCTGCTATTTCGGCATGGGCAGTGTGGAAGCCTGGCAGTTTACCCAGCGTCTGGCCGGCATCACCCTGGGCGCCCTTGGCCTGATCCTCAGCGGCGTGATGCTGTTCATCACCATGGGCTTTCCCGGCATGGATACCATGGAGATGGTATGGCGGGCTTTCTGGTGCCTGATCTGGCAGGCTGTGCTTGCCCTGATAGCCAACGGCGCCATCTGGGCCGTCACCGCCATCCGGTTTGATGCCAAAGGCAATCTGCGGACACACAGCAGGAAATAACGCAGTTCACCCCGAAGGAATTCCCTTCGGGGTGTTTCCATATCCCGCTATCAGTCCGGCGCTTCTGTGCAGCGGACTTTGATCCGCTGCGGGCCTGTCCTGTATAACGGTCATTTCTCCGCCGGGAACAGCTCCTCCAGCGTGCCAAAGCGGTAGCCCATGGCCTTCCACCTTGTCAGAAGCTCCGGAAGAATCTCCCCGTTGGTCTTTGAGGTGGAGTGGAGCAGCACCACCGCCCCATTGTGGGTCCGGGGCAGCAGCTTGGCAAATGCCTGCTCCGCCGTGGGCTGTTTGTCGCTCAGCCAGTCCACATAGGCAAGACTCCAGAAGATGGTTTTGTAGCCCAGCGACTTTGCCATTTTCAGATTTTCCTCGCTGTAAATCCCCTGGGGCGGGCGGTAGAATTTCGCCATTTCCTGCCCCGTTGTCTCCCGGTACACATTTTCCAGGTCCGTCAGTTCTTTTGCAAAGGCATCCCTGTCCGATAGTTTGCTCATATCGTAATGGTGCATGGTGTGGTTGCCAACGATGTGGCCCTCCTGCACCATCCGCCGCACCAGGTCAGCATTTTTCTCTATGTAGTTGCCCACCAGAAAAAAGGCGGCAGGCACCTGATGCTCCTTCAGCGCGTCCAGAATCTTTTCTGTGGCGCCGTTTTCATAACCGGCATCAAAGGTCAGGTACAGCACCTTTTCTTCCGTATTGCCGATGTAGGCGGCATCCAGCTTCCCAAGACTGGCGGCATCTGCGTTGCCCACCGGCGGCGCGCCCTCCTGCCGGAAGCTGAGTCCCCAGGCCCCGGTCGGCAGGGCATTGCCCTGCAAAAACAAAACCACTCCGCCCAGAGCCGCCGCCAAGGCCAGTCCAAGGATCCAGAAATCCCGTTTGCCCATAAAAAATCCCCCCTGTGGCACAAGCGTATGCCCCAGGGGGTGTCTATATTCCGAATCCGCGAAGATGTGTCAGATCCCTGCCCTGCGAAACTGTCTGCTGATCCGCCGGGAAAGGGTATATGCCATCCACAGCTTCAGCGCATCAGGGATCAGGTAAGGCACCACACAGGTGAGCACAGCGGCACCCATACCGCAGCCAGCCCAGCGGGAAAACCAGAGACAGCCGCAAAACCAGCACGCAAGTTGACATAACGCCATCGCAGGCAGTTTTCCCAGTCCTTCTCCGGCCCAATAGGCCAGTCCCCCGGCAGCAAAACCCCAGAGGAAACCTCCTGTGGCATCCAGCAGCGCCCCCGGACTGCCCCGGAAACCGGAAAACACCGGCAGTCCCACAAAGCCCAGCGCCAGATACAGCAGAATGCTCACCGTGCCCCATTTTCCTCCCAGCACCCCAAGGGCTATCAGTACGCCGAAGGTCTGCAGCGTAACCGCCACCGGCGGAATGGGGATGCTGATCCAGGCACACAGGGCAATGAGCGCGGCGAACAGGGAGCAGCGCACCATTTTTCTCACATTTACGATGAAAAACACCCTTTCAAAAAAGTCATCGCGAACAGACGTCCGCGATGACAGAATCCATTATCGTCCGCCGTGGAGATATTTCCGGTCCCAGTCCAGATCATAGAGCTTATTGCCCTTTTCCATGGTGCAGCCATGATACAGATCATCCGCCAGTTCCTTCAGAAGCTCCGCAGGTTCCAGACATTCCATGTAAAATTCCGGCAGGGCCTTCTCCCCCAGTCTGGCGCCCAGAATGGCGCCGGCCACGGCACCCACCGCCGCGCTGCGGCCGGAATGGTTTACCGCCAGGATCATGGCCCGGTCAAAGTCCTCACCGCTGGCAAGGCAGGCATAGATCGCACCCGCCAGAACCTCGGCACAGGTCTCACACCGCAGTTTTTCCATGACCTCCACCGGCTTCAGATTTTTACTGCCGGCATAGGTAATGGCATTGCGCAACTGATTGCAGATATCATAGGCCTGGGAATACTGGTGGCCGAATTCCTCCCGGATGTCCCGCATGGCATGGGCCACCACCGCTTTCAGCGGCGCCTCAGGCTTTCGCAGAAGACAGGTGATGATATGCGCCAGCATGGCGCCGGAGAGAAAGGCCGTGGGACTTCCATGGGTCAGGGCCACAGCCTCCGCACCCAGACGGTCAATTTCCGACAGCCGGATCCGGTGCCGGTGGAAGAACAGGCCCACACCCACGGCACTGGTCAGGCTGCCGGGCTGGGTGTAATTGTTTTTCGGTTCCTCGGGACTGCCGAAGTCCTCCCGGTCCAGGGTGTCCAGCATCCGGTTGTCCATACAGTGCCGGCGCAGGAACTCATTCTGCTGCAGCAGCCAGCAGTGGGTCTGTTCCGGCCGGTTCCAGGAACGCTGGGAATAGGACCACTCCCGATGAGACAGGGCAATGTATTTATAGAATGGGGCCATCCTGCCCTGAACCTGCCCCCGGGTCAGCCCCAGCAGCAGGCCGTTGCATGTGAATGCCGCCAGCTGGGTATAGGAAGTCACATCTGCATAGCCATTCACCAGGTCGTAGCCCAGCAGGCCATTGGGGCCGTAGTCTTCCTGAATTTCCCGCCATGTGCGGCTGTCCACGGTATAGCCCATGGCATCACCCACGGCCATGCCCAGCAGACATCCCCGATAGGATGACTGACGCATTGCGACTCCCTCCTTTTTAGATAGTGTGAGAAATGATCACATCCATTATATATTTGTCCCGGAAAAAAGGCAAGAGAAATTACAGCCTCTCCGGCAGACGGCGGAGGGCTTCCTCCAGCGCCGCCTCATCCAGCACGGAATAATTCACCAAAAACAGATGCCGGTCCTCCCCTGCAGGCAGGTGATAGTAATCGCTGACAGCCCGGATCCGGATGCCGGCCTCCGCCAGCCGGGCAGTCAGGTCAGCATCGGACAGCGGCGTATCCACCTTTACCAGAAAATGCAGTCCCGCATCCTGTTCCAGGATCTGGATCCGGGAGGCAAAATGGCAGCTGTGCAGCAGGGAAACGATTCGGTTGCGGCGGGTGCGGTAGAATTTCCGCATCCGATTGATGTGCTTTTCAAAATGGCCCCGGCTCAGGAACCGGGCCAGGGTATACTGCTCAAAGCTGGCCACAGTGCAGCTGTAAAAGCCCAGCCTCTGCTTGAACTGCTGCATCAGCTTCTCCGGCAGCACCATATAGCTGATCCGGATGGAAGGAGCCAGGGTCTTGGAGAAGGAATTCATATAGATGACCCGCTCATGGTCCAGACTCTGCATCGCAGGCATGGGATGGGCGTCAAACCGGAATTCGCTGTCGTAGTCATCTTCGATGATCCAGCCCTGTTTTTTTCTGGCCCAGGCCAGCAGCTCCTGCCGCCGCCCCACGGGAGTTACCAGACCTGTGGGAAAATGGTGGGACGGAGAGAAATGGAGCACGTCCGCATCCAGCAGGGCATCCGGCCGGACACCGCGGTCATCCAGCGGTGCCGCAATGCAGCTGACGCCGCCGGCAGCATAGATCTTGCGGATTTTGCCGTAACCCGGTTCTTCCACGGCGTAGACCTTGTCCCGGCCCAGCAGCTGGATCAGCAGATTGTACAGGAAGTCGGTTCCTGCGCCAATCAGAATATTCTCCGGATCCGCATCCATTCCACGGAAATCCGACAGATGCCGGGCAATGGCCCGGCGCAGTTCCGGGATGCCCTGATGAGGCAGCGGCTGCAGCAGCTCCTCGCCATAGTCCAGCATCACCTCCCGCTGAAGACGGCTCCAGACAGAGAAGGGGAATTGCTCCGTGCCGCTGCGGGTCAGATCCAGCATCGGCGGTGTCTGCTGCGGCAGCGCTGCCGGGGCAGCAGGCGCCTCCCGCCGGACTGGCCGCTCCACTGCTTCCACGAAGTAGCCCACCTTTTCCCGGGAACAGATGTAGCCCTCCGCCAGCAGCTGGCTGTAAGCCGTTTCCACAGTGATCTTGCTGACCTCCAGATGCTGGGCCAGGGCCCGTTTGGAGGGCAGTTTTTCCCCGGAAGCCAGAGCTCCGGACAGGATATCCCCCCGGATACAGCGATATAAGGCTTCATAAAGGGGTACCCCAGGCGCTTTCTTCAGTTCGTAGGTTAACATAACTTTATTCCCTCCGAGCGTTTGTTGCAGTAAATGATCGTTTAGCTTACGAAGGTTTTGTCTGTACTTTTCTTGTTCCTGCAAGAAAAGTACCAAAAGAAACAGGCACAAGGGGTCCTGTAAGTCGCGCTCCCGCGCGCCCCAGCCGTCCCCTTGTGAATCCCCCGGCCGCAACGCCATAGGTGCCGGAGCACCTTAATCTAGATCCTGATTTGGGCAGAAATGTCCCGATTTCTGCCCAAATGGGATGGTGCTGAGGACGGATGGGCGGGAATCGGCACATTCCCGCCTTCGTGTTGAAACCAACCAGCCTGGCAGCACAGGAGGGGGCTTCTTAAGGGGGACGGCTTTTTGAAAAGTCCCCCTTAAGACGACTTCTTTGGTTACTTTCTTGTTCGGTGACAAGAAAGTAACAGCTCCTTGCTAAGATATACGATCATTTGCAATGCAGCGGCAAACCGTTTTTCCGTTCCCAGATCACCAGCAGGCTGCCCTCCTCCACGGTGATCCTTGCCTGCTTTCCGGTGAAATGATTGCTGACCCCCAGCGGGAAGCCAGCGGTGAGGGTCCCCTTTTCCAGCGGATAATACAGCCCCTCCAGCGTTACCCCCCGGGCATCCGGGCCCATGCAGAAAACAGAAACGTTGCCCTCCCCGCCTTCGGGAAAATACAGGCTTCCATTCTTCACCACGGCGGCACAGGTATCCAGCCCCACCAGACATCCGAACGCATCCCGGTCGCAGAGGAATTGCAGCGTCTGGAAATTTGCCACGGTGTGGTCCAGCCGGGGGCCGTCCAGACTTCCGTAGAGCAGGAATTCCCGGTACCCCAGGGCAAGGCCCCGGCGCACCGCCAGCATGGCATCGGTATCATCCTTCTCCACCGGGAACACATTGGCCCCCTCCGGGGTAAAGCCCAGAGAATCGAAATCCCCCAGCACGATATCCGGTGTGATATTCAGTTTTTCCGTGTGCCGCAGACCGCCATCAGCTGCGATGACCAGATCTGCGGAGCCAATGGGCCGGGCCAGACAGTCAAATGCCGCAGCGCAGAAAATAATACAGGTTTTCATAAGTCACCTCATACAGGTTTTGGCCCTATTTTACCATAGGTTATCGAAAAAGAAAAGGGGCCAGGACAGCAAAAAAGTATGGCTGCCGCAGCAGCCATACTGATATATTACCGTTTGGAAGGGGGGGTGAACCATTTTTCGATCTCCATCCGCCGGTACTTGGAGTCGATGAGGTCGGCAGTATCGGCAATCAGCTCTGCCCACTCCTCGGCAGTTCGTTTTCCGTGGATACGGGTCACCAGATAAGGACACTGATCCATTTTGATGCTGCCGAAGTTTTTGGCAAAGGGATGGATAACGCCCAGCGCCAGCGCGAAGGGCGCCATATTGAAGAAATATTCCGGATCGGTCTTCAGCATCCGGTGGATGTCATCCTTGGAGATCTTCTTCAGATAGCTCCGCAGGCCCAGGATATGACCGGCATCATGGCGGCCCACATCACTGCGGCGGCCGCCGTAGGCAGCCAGATAGCCGATGGCCCACTGTCCCAGAGCGGCACAGAGGGGGATGATCCACTGGCCGCAGAGGACGCCCAGAAGGATCCAGATCAGGATACACACCAGGCCCACATAGACCCGGGTCTTGCCGCGAAGATGGGTGCGGTAGGCGATCTCATGGATCTGCCAGGCAGAGACTGCACCGAAAACCGCCAGGATCACCGACAGAACCACCTGCAGGAAGGGAGAGGCCGTCATATTCATTGCCACGCAGATGCCGCAGTAGATCTGGCTGACACAGGCCAGCAAACGGAATATCTTCGTATTGCCGGATTTGGGCAGGCACAGATTCCGTTCGCCGGGGACCATGGAAAAGACCTTCCGGCTCATGTGAGCAAACTGGAAGCTGGTGGCATCCACCGCGCGGCGGCCCGCAAAGAGCATCTTGTAGACCTTTACCTCAAAAGGGCTGCGCTCGTTGCCCATGTCCATCCGCTTGTGGAGCATCACCCGTCCGCCGTCCCGGTGGATCAGGATGTAGCCCATCTGGGCCCAGTTGAAGACCATCATGGTCAGGTCGCCGCCGGCCAGAGTCAGGTGGCAGCCCATTTCACCGGCGGTAACGCCCTCGGGCGGGGTCACGCTGCGGCGGCGGATCAGGGGCCAGGTTCTCAGAAACAGGATCCAGTACACCAGAGCCAGTCCTGCAAAGATCAGCATGGGGGTCAGCTCCGGGTTTCCCTCCCGGACGTAGGTGCTGACAGTGGGGAACATCTTGGTGGGTACCGTCAGGGTCATGACGACGCCTTCATGGTCATTCAGCGGCTTGACGGAGTGACCGGTCAGCATTTTCTGGGAAATTTCGTAGGTCAGGGAGGCATCAATGCCGGTCTGCTGGTAAATGCTGTTGAATACCGGGTAATAGGGGATATTGTCCGGCATATTGAGCACGAAGCTCAGCTGCTCCACCGGCAGGGCAAAGCTGTTGAGCAGGGGGATCTCCAGCTGCAGATATTTTTCCCGGATCTCCGGGTTGTCCTCCAGCAGCTCCGGATCGGAGATAGGCTTCACCGCACCGGGGATATTGTAGCTGAAGGTCAGGGGGATCTCACCGGTGATGCCGCCCACAGAACGGGATACATCCACCTCAATGGCAGTGGCTGTTTTTGTGGTGCGGGGAGTACCGCTGTTCACGGTGATGTCCGTAGCCTCCAAAGGCAGAGGGAACGCCAGCGTGTCCACCGGAGCTTCCATCCGCAGACGGACCGTGGTGCTGACGATACAGTCGCCGTCAGGCGTCACATTGATATAGCTTTCCACCAGAGCAGCAGCGCTGTCTGCCCGGGCAGGCAGGACGATGACACAGGCCATCAGCATACAGCTGATGAGAAATGTCCAGAACCGGCGCATGAAGCGGTTCCCTCCTTCCTTAATATTATCTGATACATTTTACCACAGGAACAGGCCAATTGCAAGGAAAAACCAGATTTCCCCCGGAACCGGGGAGAAATCTTATTCCTCCAGCAGAGAACGGAATACCGGCAGGCTCTTCCGGATCATTTCCGGGCTGACGCAGTAGCAGATCCGGAAATAGCCGGGGCAGCCGAAGCCATCGCCGGGCACCAGCAGAAGATCCTTCTGCTTGGCCTTTTCGGAAAATGCGTTGGCATCGCCGCCGGGGGCCTTGATGAACAGGTAGAAGGCGCCATCGGGCTTGGCCATTTCATAGCCCATTTCCGTCAGGCCTTCGTAGAGGATGCGGCGGTTTTCATCGTAGGCCTTCAGGTCAGGCCGCAGATGGGTACACCGGGCAATGACCTTCTGCCAGAGACTGGGCGCGCAGACATGACCGCAGGCACGGGCAGCGCCGGCCACGGCAGCATAGACTGCGCGGCTGTCGGCAGCGGTTTTGGGCACATAGACATAGCCAATACGCTCGCCGGGCAGAGACAGGCTCTTGGAATAGGAGTAGCAGACGATGGTATTGGAGTAGATCAGAGGAATAAAGGGCACTTCCACACCGTAGGCCAGCTCCCGGTAGGGTTCATCGGAGACGATGTAGATGGGATGGCCGTATTCCGCGCTCTTCCGGGTCAGCAGCGCAGCCAGTTCGGTGAGGACTTCCCGGGTGTAGACCACGCCGGAGGGATTGTTGGGGGAATTCAGGATGATGGCCTGGGTCTTTTCCGTCAGCATGGCCTCCACTGCATCCAGTCTGATCTGGAAGGCAGGCACATCGGGAGGGACCACCTTGAAAACGAAACCCGCCTCCTGGGCAAAGGGTTTGTATTCGGGGAAGTAGGGAGCCACCGCCAGCACCTCGCTGCCGGGCACCGCCAGCGCCCGGAACACAGCCACCAGCTCAGGCGCTGCACCGCCCATAATGAAGAAATCCTCAGGCTCAGCACCTGCGTTATAGCGGGTATTCAGGTCATCGGCGATGGCTTTGCGCATATCAAAATCGCCGATGGCGGAGGTGTAACCATGGACGGCCAGAGAATCGGTATCGGCAAGCACCTCGCAGATGGTTTCATTCACCTCTTTGGGAGAAGGGATGGAAGGATTGCCCAGAGAATAGTCATAGACATTCTCCCGGCCCACAACAGCGGCACGCTGGCAGCCATACTCAAACAGATCCCGGATGCAGGAACGGTTGGCACCGAGAGCGTAGGATGTTTCGTTTATCATAGGTATCGTCTCCTTTATGTGGTAAATGATTGTTTGTCTTTGCAAGGCGATGTCACTTTCTTGTCTGCGAACAAGAAAGTAACCAAAGAAGTCGTCTTAAGGGGGACTTTTCAAAAAGCCGTCCCCCTTAAGAAGCCCCCTCCTGAACAGTCAGGCCTGCATATTTTTACACGAAGGCGGGAATGTACCGATTCCCGCCCATCCGTCCTCAGCACCACCCCATTTGGGCAGAA
>JAFQTF010000045.1 GCA_017409205.1 Oscillospiraceae bacterium
CTGAACGTGAAGCGTATGATCATGAAGCTCCACGCACAGGGCCCCAAGACCGTCTATATTGACGCTGTCGGTCCCTGCGAAGTTACCGCCGGTGATATTAAGGCTGATGGTGAGGTTGAAATTCTGAACCCTGAGCTGCACATCTGCACTCTGGGCGAGGATGCCACTTTCAATATGGAGATCACCCTGTCTCAGGGCCGCGGCTATGTTTCCTCTGACCGGAACAAGACCGCACAGACTGTCATCGGTGTGATCCCCATCGACTCCATCTATTCTCCTGTTACCAAGGTGAATTACACGGTGGAGCCCTGTCGTGTCGGCGATAAGACCGACTTCGACAAGCTGACCCTTGAGGTCTGGACCGATTCCACCATCACTGCCAAGGACGCTGTGTCCCTGGGCGCCAAGATCCTGAGCGATCATCTGACTGTGTTCACCAACCTGTCTGATTCCGTCAGCACCTCCTCCACCGTTGTGGAAAAGACTGCTGACCGCCCTGATGCCAAGCTGTCCATGACCATTGATGAGCTGGATCTGTCCGTCCGGAGCTTCAACTGCCTGAAGCGTGCCAACATCAATACTGTCGCTGATCTGATCAACAAGACCGGTGAAGATATGATGAAGGTCCGTAATATGGGCAAGAAGTCCCTGGATGAGGTTCAGAAGAAGCTGGAGATGATGGGTCTGTCCCTGGCCAGCGAAGAATCTGGCAGCAACAACTAAGCTAACCTTTTAAAAAGGAGGAAACGTTCATGTTCGGCACTCGTAAGCTGGGTAAGACCAGCGCACAGAGAAAGGCCCTGCTGCGTCAGCAGGTTACCGACCTGCTGGAGAATGGCAAGATGGAGACCACCTTCTATCGTGCCAAGGAAGTGCAGCCTGTGGTTGAGAAGATGATCACCCTGGGCAAGAAGGGCGATCTGGCAGCCTACCGTCGTGCTCTGTCTTTCATCACCAAGGAAGACGTTGCTCACAAGCTGTTCAAGGAAATCGCTCCCAAGTATGCTGACCGTAACGGCGGCTATACCAGAGTGACCCGTACCGGCGCTCGCCGCGGTGATGCTGCTGAGATGGCAGTCATCGAGCTGGTGTAATCCGGAATGTCATTGAGATATTCGGCGCAGCGTGAACCGCTGCGCCGTTATTTCAAAAATATGAAAAAAACACTTGACAATTTTGGATTTATCATGTATTATATCAAAGTTGTCTGACACATGCTGCTATAGCTCAGCCGGTAGAGCGCATCCTTGGTAAGGATGAGGTCGCCAGTTCAAATCTGGCTAGCAGCTCCAATTTTAAAACCAATATGCTGCTATAGCTCAGCCGGTAGAGCGCATCCTTGGTAAGGATGAGGTCGCCAGTTCAAATCTGGCTAGCAGCTCCAAAAAAGAACCGATACCATCCGGTATCGGTTCTTTTTTTGTTGATGCAAGATTTGAAAAAAATGGATGTGACAGTCCGGTGGATTGACACGACCTGCAAATGTAAAAGCTGGTGGGCAAAGATACTTTAACAATTCTGGCTGGCAACTCGGGGGATATCCTCTTATGCAAGAAACCTCCGTTATTGACAAAAACAATCTGTTTTGCTAGTATACAATCATCTTTTTGGAAATCAGGTGATCCTATGCCCGGTATGGGAACCATTATCAATACTGCCGCCATTTTGCTGGGTGGTCTGTTCGGTGCACTGTTCGGAAGGTTTCTTTCTGAAAGCGCCCAAGACACATTAACCAAGGTCTGCGGCGTTTCCACACTGTTTATTGCCCTGTCCGGCGCTCTGGAAGGGATGCTGACAGTGGAAAACGGGGTGATTGTCAGCGGCGGAAGCATGCTGATCATCGGTTGTCTGGCCATCGGCGCATTCGTGGGTGAACTTCTGAACATTGAAGGCGGCTTTGAACGGTTCGGCCAATGGCTGAAGATCAAAACCGGAAATGCAAAGGATAAGGGGTTTGTGGATGCCTTTGTTACTGCGTCCCTCACCGTCTGCATTGGTGCCATGGCAATTGTTGGTTCCATTCAGGATGGTATTCAGGGGGATTATTCCATTCTTGCTACCAAAGCAGTTCTGGATCTCATCATTATTATGGTCATGACCTGCTCCATGGGCCGTGGCTGCGTTTTTTCGGCGATTCCTGTTGCTGTCCTTCAGGGAAGTATTACTGCCCTGGCGGGGCTTGTAAAGCCTCTGATGACGGATGCCGCCCTGGCAAACCTTTCTCTGGTTGGCAATGTGCTGATCTTCTGTGTTGGCATCAACCTTGTGTGGGGAAAGAAGATCCGGGTAGCCAATCTGCTTCCCGCGATTATTGCTGCTGTGGCTGCAGCTTTCCTGCCACTGTAAACCTTTTATCGCATCCGGAAAACCGGATGCGATTTTTTTATTGCGAAGATGGAGGAAACGTGTTAAATTAATAGTTGGAATAAAAAAAGAAAGAAGAGATCAATATGGCATGGCTGGATAGGATCCATCATCCCGAAACCTACATAAAAACATTCCTGAAATGGGCGCTGCTGGGCGTTGTTATGGGCATCATCGGCGGTCTGCTGGGTGCAGGCTTTCACCATGTGCTGCATTATTTGACCCACCTCCGGGGAGAGCATACCTGGCTGATTTTCCTGCTGCCGGTGGGCGGTGTGCTGACGGTGGCGCTGTACCGCGTCCTGAAGATGCAGGGGAACCGGGGTACCAACGAGATCATCGATGCGACTCTGGACGGACACAGCGTCAGTCCTGCGGTGGCACCTGCCATTTTTCTGGCAACGGCCATGACCCACCTGTTTGGCGGTTCCGCCGGCCGTGAGGGAGCCGCGCTGCAGTTGGGCGGATCCACGGCATCCCTTCTGGCTAAGCTGTTCCGTCTCAATGATAAGGAACGCAGGGTGATGGTCATGGCGGGTATGAGTGCGGTTTTTGCAGGCCTTTTCGGCACACCGCTGACTGCGACCCTGTTCTGTATGGAATTCGAATCCGTGGGCACGTTGTTTACCCCTGCGCTGCTGCCCTGCTATCTGGCTGCCTTTATTGCCAGCCGGGTATCTGGTCTTCTGGGTGTCCATGCGGAGACTTACCTGCTGGAAACGGCCTATAGTCTGACCCTTGGCAACTGCTGGAAGTTCCTGATTCTGGCGGTGCTGGTATCCTGCCTGGGTATTGCCATGTGCTTCCTGTTCCACAAGGCGGAGCATCTGGCAGCCCATTATCTGCCCAATCCCTTTGTTCGGATCGCTGCGGGCGGCGTTGCGGTGATGGTACTGACCCTTCTGGTGGGGGATCACCGGTTTAACGGTGCCGGTATGGACATGGCCCTGAAGGCAGTGGGGGGCGAGGCAGACTGGTATTCATTCCTCATGAAAATGCTGTTTACCGCTGTAACCCTCTCTGCGGGCTTCAAAGGCGGTGAGATCGTGCCCACCTTCTGCATCGGCGCCACCTTCGGCTGCGTCCTGGGCGGCCTCCTGGGCCTTGATGCCGGCCTTGCAGCAGCGCTGGGACTGGTGGGACTGTTCTGCTGCGCCACCAACTCTCCACTGGCGTCTATTGTGCTGAGCATGGAAATGTTCGGCGGAGCGAATCTTTACCTGTTTGCTCTTGTCTGCGTGATCTGCTTCGTACTGTCCGGCAACAGCGGCCTGTATGCCAGCCAGATCATCGAATTTTCCAAGTCCGAAATTCCTGGCAGCCGCCAGAGCAGATGATACATTGTCAATTTGCCATGCGCCGAAGCAAGTCCTGCTTCGGCGCATTTTTGGGCGTTTCCAAACTGCTTCTTGAAAACGAAAAGATTCTGTGTTATGATCATGAAAACGTTTCCAAGCGAGGAGAAAGATATGACAACATTGTTATTGGCGATCATTTATATTTCCTTCGTCAGTCTGGGTCTGCCGGATGCGCTGCTGGGTTCTGCCTGGCCGACAATGCACGGTGAGCTGAATGTTCCGGTCTCCTATGCCGGCGGCATTTCGCTTATCATTGCCATTGGTACAGTCATTTCCAGCCTCCAGTCGGATCGCCTGACCAAGTGGCTCGGTGCAGGTAAGGTGACTGCCTTCAGCGTGGCCATGACAGCCCTGGCGATCTATGGATTCTCGGTCAGCAGTGCCTACTGGCAGCTGTGCCTCTGGGCCATTCCCTACGGCCTGGGTGCCGGCAGTGTGGACGCAAGCCTGAACAACTATGTTGCTCTGCACTATGCCAGCCGGCACATGAGCTGGCTGCACTGCATGTGGGGCCTTGGGGCCAGCATCGGTCCGTATATCATGGGCGCGGCCCTGACAGGAGGCATGCGGTGGAATATGGGTTACAGCATCATTGCGGTACTGCAGATGATCCTGACCCTGGTTTTGCTGCTCAGCCTGCCGCTATGGAAGAAGCGTACGGTGCAGACAGAAGACGGTGTTCCGGTCAAGCCTCTGAAGCTGACGGAAATCGTGAAGATTCCCGGAGCGAAGGAAGTAATGCTGGCATTCTTCTGCTACTGCGCGCTGGAGCAGACTGCCATCCTGTGGGGAAGCTCCTATCTGGTGATGCACAGGGGGATGAATGAGGAAACAGCAGCCAGTCTTGCCAGTCTGTTCCTTATGGGCCTGACACTGGGCCGGGGGCTGAACGGATTTCTGACCTACAAGCTCGGGGATACTGACCTGATCCGCCTGGGTCAGGGGGTGATCGCGGCAGGCATTCTGATTATGCTTCTGCCGCTGGACGAAACAGCCAGTTTTCTTGGTCTGATGCTCTGTGGTCTGGGCTGCGCACCCATTTATCCCTGTATCATCCATTCCACGCCGGATCACTTCGGCCCGGAAAATTCTCAGGCAATCATTGGCGTACAGATGGCCAGCGCCTATGTAGGCATCTGCTGTATGCCGCCTGTCTTCGGTCTTATCGCAACCCATATCAGCGCCTCTCTGCTGCCGGGTTATCTGGCCGCCATCCTGGTGCTGATGGTCGTCATGTGTGAACGTCTGAACCGAAAAGCCGGATAAAACAAAAGAAAATACCGCAGTTCCATTGGGAACTGCGGTATTTTTGCACTTATCTCTGATATTTTCCTCTCTTGCCAAACTGAGGCAGGGGAATCTTTTTTGCGATGAGATTGCCGAGGATGCCGAAGAGAATACCGGCAAATACGGAGAAGATCACATCGGAGGGGTAGTGGACATACAGGTACAGCCGGGAGAAGGCAATGAGAATGGCCAGGATCACGGCGGGGATACCCATGAGCTTGCTATTCAGCAGCAGCACGGTACAGGCTTCGAAGGAAGCGATGGTGTGTCCGGAGGGGAAGGAGAAGTCGTGGGGAAGCTCCACCAGCAGTTCACCGCCCGCCAGAAGATCATTCCAGGTTTTTCCCAGCTCCGTGATCTGGAAATCGTAGGGCCGGATACGGCCCACCAGAGGCTTCAGGGTAATGTTGCAGATCAGCAGACCCATAGCCAGGGCAAACCACATGCCCAGACCGGTGCGGCGGTACTTGGGGATAAACAGCAGCAGGGTTGCCCAGACCATCCAGAAGATGCCGGCATCGCCAAACATGGTGATGATGGGCCAGATGGTGTCCATAAGACCGGACTGCAGATGTGCCTGGATCCAGTCCAGAATGGGAAGGTCAAAGGACACAGCCAGAGTATTCAGCAGTTCCAGCATAGCTTATGCTCCTTCCTGAGCAGCATCCTCAAAGTAGGGATACAGCACCATGGGTTCCAGAGTGGTACCGCTCTGGAGAGTTGCAATGCCGTTTTCATCGGTGGTGAACACCAGAACCAGAGTCTTGCTGCCGTTGGCATTGATGACTTCCCTGACCCAGCCGGAGAAGACCTTGCCTTCGGGGGGAGACATGCGGGGGGTGGAAATGGTTTCTGCATCGATCTCAACGAAATCATTCTGCAGGATCTCACCTTCATACTGGAAGGTCAGACGAACCTTGCCCACAGTTTCCGCAACGTTCATGTTGGTCATCTTAATGACCTTCCATGAACCGTGCTGCTTTTCGATCAGCAGGGTGGAGTTGATGGGCTTAGTGGTGGTGCCGCCGTCGGTGAGCTTGATGGTCAGCTCGGTGGTGACATAGGCGGAGAACATGTCGTCAGAGTAACGGCAGTAGTTGGTGACGGAATCATTGTCGAAGCTGTAGCCGTTGTTGCCCTTGGTCCAGGTCAGAACGGTCTGCATGATGCTCTTGTAGGCGGAACCGGTGGAGTCGAAGTAGCGGCCGACGGTTTCGGAGGAAGCTTCCTTGATCTGGTATTCTGCATAAACCTTCAGTGCCTTCAGGGCGATTTCCTTCTCCTCTTCAGAGATGGCAATGGTTTCTGCCTGTTCCACATACATGCCGGAGGCATCGTCATAGATCACATCCCGCTGATTGCCGCTGGCATCCATAACGGTGATAGTGGGTTCGGTCAGCAGGCCGTCCACCCGGTAGATGCTGGTCTTGGCGGTAGTGGCGCCGGCAGGCAGGAATCCGGTGTCGTCTTCCTTCAGGGCAGTTTTCTGAACAACGTGGTCATCGGTCAGGGCAATGCCGTTGACATAGGGAAGATGACCGTCCACAGTCTGGATCATGCAGCCGCCGGCCCGCTCATAGAACAGGCCCACTTCGCCCAGAACCCAGTCGGGGATATCGGTCTGGAGGGTGCTTTCGTTGGCATTGTGCAGGGTGAAGTAAGCGAGGCGGTCGCCTTCCAGGTTGACGAAGTACTTCTTGTCTTCAGAAAGACCGGAAGAAGTCAGCTGATAGGTCAGTTCCTTGTCGCCAACCTTTTCTTCCATATAGGCAACAAAGGCGTCCTTGCCTTCATACTGGGTATCGGAGATGCCGGCAGCGTCATACAGCGCGCCCCAGTCGGGATCGTCAAAGAGCTGCTGGAACACTTCTTCAGACTTTGCAGTAGGCTGTGCGGCTTCATAGTCCACCAGCCAGCCCTGAAGCCACTGCAGACCAAAGAATACAGCCACGAAGAACAGGAAGATGAACAGGAAATACAGGGTGTAGAAGATCACGCCGCCCAGACGGGGGCCTCTTTTTCTGGGGGCAGCCTGCTGCTGATTTTCCTTGGCAGGCTTCTTGGGGGCTGCGGTCTCCTTGGCTGCTTTTTTGGCAGGCTGCTCCTTTACGGGTGCATTTTTGATCTCATGAGCATCCTGATCATAGGGGACATTCTTTTTTCTGGGAGCGGGAGCAGGCTGTGCGGCAGGCTCCTCCCGGACGGGCGCGGGCTTCTTCTGGGCCGCAGTGTTGCGGGAAGCAGTGATCTCCTGAATATCCAGAGAAGTCTTTTTGCGCTTTTTATCAAATTTTCCCTGATACATGGTTTACCTCCCTTAGTCTGCGGTCCGGACCAGCCAGTAGTTGGGCATACGTCTGGGCTGGGACTGAAGCACAGAATAGTTGTTGATGGTCTGAACCTGACCGGGTTCTCCATACAGACCGTGCATATCCCGGTACATCATGATGGAGGAAGAACCGCCGTCCAGATTGCAGGCGTTCACTGCGCCATATTCGATCATGATATCGGTGACGTCCTTATAGGTGCCGCCGACGGAGCCTGCCTGACGGCCGTCGATGCAGACGAAGATCACAGCGCCGTCATCCCGCTGGCCGATGGCGGTACGGGGATTCCAGCCGGAGGCCTTGTTGTAGGCTTCCTGATTGACTTCACCGTTGATGATCAGAGGAGGACCAAATTCGCAGCCGTCACGAATGTTCAGGGCTTCGGCCTCGGCCTCGGTCATGGTCTTGGCCACCACCAGGATATCATCATCGTTGAAGCCGACGAAGCCACCGCCGGTTTCGGCAACAGGAATATTGCCGCGGTACTGGTTGCAGATGAATTCGCCTTCGGAGTAAACGATACCGGCGGGAACGCTGCCGACATAGGAGTTGGCGGTGCCGTCATCGTTGAAAGCACCGGCATTGATGGCGGCGATGATGCTCTCATCGGCTTCTGCCATGACCTCGTTCAGTCGCTTGCCGGGGGTATTGGTGGAATAAACCTTTGCGGAACGGCCCATGTAGACCTTGCTGGGATCACGAACCACCATGATATGGGCATTGTAGGTGGCGCCGGACAGGTGCTCAATGTAGACACCATCGGGATGGTTGGCCCATTCATCGCTGCTGCCGGACAGAACGCCGGACTTGTCAATGGTGACCATGTCGGTGTCGGTCAGAACAGATTCCATTTCCTCGCCCTTCTTATAGCGGATGGAGTCCAGGGTCTCCTCGTCCATGAACAGGCCGGGGATCCATTTGGTGGCAGAGGGCTCCAGCAGGGACATGGTCAGAACTTCCCGGGCGGCAGGGGAGGGACCGTTGAAGATCACGTTCATCACCAGCACCAGCGCCACCACTACCAGAATGACAACGGTAAACAGCAGGAGGAAGAAGCGGCGGATGATCCGGCCCAGCAGGCCGCTGCCTTTTTTCTTCTTCTTTTTCTTTTTGGGCTTTTCTGCGGGAATCAGCTCTTCATCGAGGATCTCAGCCTCTTGATTACGATTCTTTTTGCTCATACTCAATTACCTCTTATTTGGATTTTTGCGGTGCAAAGACCCAGCGCTGCTGGATCGTAAAGCTGACAATGAACAGGATGGTCATGATCACGATATGGATCAGAGTCCGGAGGGCAGCCTGATCGCTGCCGATGCTGAAGAGGGTGTAGACTGCCTGATTCAGCAGGGACTGAACAACCAGCTGGGGAATGGCCAGCGCATAGTAGCGGACCATGGCTTTTCCGGTGCTGACTTTGGACTGGAATACCAGCTTTTTGTTCATAAAGAAATTCAGTATGGAGGAAACAGCCCGGGCGCCCACAGTTGCAATGCTGCCCAGCAGCGGGTCCTGCAGGAAACCCCGCAGCGCCACGGTCAGCAGGTACACCATGCCGGAATCCACCACAAAGCTGGCGATGGAGCTGGCGGTATAGCGGAAGAAATGGGCCAGGATCAGCTTGTAGATCCGCCAGGAATCATGGATCACCCGGAAGTGGGAACTCTTGTTTTCCTCAATGTAGACAGTGCGGATCTTTACTTCATCGAAGTCAATGCCGTTGGTCTTGAAGGCCAGCAGCATATTGGTCTCATATTCAAACCGGTCGCCGTAGACATCCACCAGCGTTTCCAGAACATTCCGGGGAATGGCCCGCAGGCCGGTCTGGGTATCGGAAATGGTCATGCCCACGAAGATCTTAAAGATCATGGAGGTGGTCTTGTTTCCGAAGCTCGACCGGGCAGGCACGTCCTCCTGGTTGAAATCCCGGCAGCCCAGAATCACATGACCGGTTTCCAGCATGTGCTCACAGCAGGCCCGGGTATCAGCGGGATGATGCTGGTTGTCACCGTCTACAGTGACCACGCCATAGCCCTCGGGCCGGTTTGCCAGGAACCACCGGAAGGCATTCTTCAGAGCTGCGCCCTTGCCCTTGTTCACCTCATGGTGCAGCAGGTGGATCTCAGGGTGCTGCGCGGCGGCATCCTCAAAGTAATGTAAGTTTTCCGGTTTGCTGCCGTCATTTACCAGGATAATGTCGGAAAAGCCGTATTCCAGAAGACCGTCAATAACGGCGACCAGCTTTTCATCGGGGTCCAGAGAAGGCAGCACAACGGAGATTTTGGATAGATCTTTCATAATAATCGCCTCTTCTTCATTTGCGCATAGATGGTCACATTAAAACACACTATACTATAACACATTTCCCCGGAAATGCAAAGGCTTTTCAGAAATATTTAATAGAAAATAAAGGAAACGGCTCTGCAACTGCCGAAGCCGGGGGGAACTTGACACCATCCGGCGGGTATGGTACATTGTTTGATAGAAAACAAGGGAAAGAGGGGCAAAAAGTATGAAAGCAGGAAAGCAATCCGGCCGTTTCTGGCTGGCACTGGTGATCTTCAGCCTGGTGGGGCAGGTTGCCTGGGTGGTGGAGAATATGTATTTCAACGTATTCCTCTACAAAATGTTCCGGGCATCGGCCTCGGATATCTCGCTGATGGTGGGGGCATCCGCCGTCAGTGCCACGGTGACCACTCTGCTCATCGGAGCCCTGTCCGATAAGGTGGGCAAGCGGAAGCTGTTTATCTGCGGCGGTTACATCATCTGGGGTGTCACAATCTGGAGCTTTGCCCTGATCCGTATGGACGTGATCAGTGCCCTGTTCCCCGGAGTGGCCTCTGCGGCAGCGGTGGGCGTGTCCCTGGTGATCCTCATGGACTGCGTCATGACCTTCTTCGGTTCCTCCGCCAATGATGCCTGCTTCAATGCCTGGCTGACGGATGTGACCGATGAGACCAACCGGGGTGCGGCGGAAGGCATCAATTCCATGATGCCCCTGCTGGCGATCCTGGTGGTGTTCGGCGGCTTCATGGGCTTTGACCTGAACAAAAGTGAAAGCTGGACCGCCATTTTCACCATCATCGGTCTGGTGGTGCTGGCCATTGGTGTGCTGGGCATTTTCTTGATCCGGGAGCCCCAGGTGAAGACCGAGGGAAATCAGAAGTATTTTGCCAATATCTTCTATGGCTTCCGGCCTTCCGTCATTGTCTCCAACAAGGCGCTCTATGCCACCCTTCTGGCGGTGGCGGCCTTTAATATTTCCATTCAGGTGTTCATGCCCTATCTGATTCTTTATTATAATGTAACGCTGGAAATGGCCAATTATGTGCTGGTGATGGCTCCGGCTATTATTCTGGCAGCCGTTTTTACCGCTTTCTACGGCCGGGTCTATGACCGTACAGGCTTCCGGCGGGCGGTGATTGCCCCGGTGGTGCTGCTGATGGCGGGATATGTGTTCCTGTATTTCTGCCGCAGTACGGCGCTGGTTTTCGTGGGCAGCCTGCTGATGATGTGCGGAAACCTGAGCGGTGGGGCCATTTTCGGCGCCATGGTCCGGGATCATACTCCGGAAAATAAGGCCGGTATGTTCCAGGGCCTGCGGATCACAGCTCAGGTACTGATTCCCGGTGTGGTGGGGCCTGCCATCGGTGCGGCGGTGCTAAAAAATGCAGCAACCATCCTGAATGACGATGGAACCACATCCTTTATCCCCAATGCCAATATTTTCCTGGCAGCCTTTGCTGCCGGCATCGCCATTTGGCTGGTGCTGGCCTGGCTGTTCCGGATGCTGAAAAAGGAGGAAAGCGTATGCTGCAGAAACTGATGACGGAGCGGGGCGAGGCCTTGACCGGCACACCCTGGACGGTATATCCCCGGCCCCAGATGAAGCGGGATTCTTACATAAACTTAAACGGCGAATGGGCATTTTCCTGCAATTACGGAGAGCCGGAAGGCGTAACGACCATCAATGTTCCCTTCTGCCCGGAATCCATTCTGTCCGGCGTGGAAAAGCACTTCCCTGAGGGTGCGTGGCTGTGCTACACCCGGAAGCTGAAATTGCCGGAAGGCTTCAACCGTGGCAGAGTGCTGCTGCATGTGGGCGCAGCGGATCAGATTGCGGAAGTATTTGTAAACCGGCAGAAGGTGCTGCGGCATGAGGGTGGCTATGAAACCTTCACCGCCGATATCACGGACTATCTGCAGGAGGAAAATGAGCTGATGATCGGCTGCATCGACAGCCTTCAGGATCAGTCCTTCCCCTACGGCAAGCAGGTGATGAAGCGGGGCGGTATGTGGTACACCCCCGTGTCCGGCATCTGGCAGACGGTTTGGCTGGAAAGCGTACCGGAAACCTATATTGAAAAGCTGAACATCGAAAACCGGGGCTATTCCGTCACCATTTCCACCATTCCTGCCCTGGATGGTACTGTAACCGTTCCGAAACTGGGCAGCTTCCGGCTGGAAAACGGCAGCGTCACCATTACGCCGGAAAATCCCCGTCTTTGGAGCCCCGAGGATCCGTATCTCTATGATTTTACCGTGGAAACGGAAACGGACAGGGTGGAATCCTACTTTGCCATCCGCTCTCTGGAGATCAAAAAAGTGGGGGATTATCCCCGGCTGTGCCTGAACGGCAAGCCCTATTTCTTCCATGCGCTGCTGGACCAGGGCTACTGGCCCGATGGCATCCTGACCCCTGCGGCACCGGAGTGCTATGCCGATGATATCCTTGCCATGAAGCGCCAGGGCTTCAATACCCTGCGCAAGCATATCAAGATAGAGGCCGAGGAATTCTACTACCAGTGCGATAAGCTGGGCATGATCGTATTCCAGGATATGGTGAACAACAGCGATTATGGCTACATCCGGGATACGGTGCTGCCCACTTTGTTCCTGTCCTACCAGAAGCGGGGGGATAAGAACCTCCATCGGAACGAAGCCCACCGGGCCCGGTTCCTGGAGGGCATGGAAGCCACTGTCCGGCAGCTTCAGAACCATCCCAGCATCTGCTACTGGACCATCTTTAATGAAGGCTGGGGCCAGTTTGATGCGGATTCTGTTTGCAAACAGTTCCGGAAACTGGATGACACCCGGTTTATCGATGCCACCTCCGGCTGGTTCCGGCAGAAGAATACCGATGTGGACAGCCGTCATGTGTATTTCCGGAAGGTAACGGTGAAGGGCGATGGGTTGAAGCCTCTGGTGGTCAGTGAATTCGGCGGAAAGACCTGGGCCGTGGAGGGCCATGTGTTCAACCCGGACAAATCCTACGGCTACGGCGGCTGCAAGACAAAGGATGAGCTGAATGACGCATTGGTGAAACTCTACATGGAGGAGATCCTGCCCTGCATCAAAAACGGCCTCTGTGCTGCAGTCTATACCCAGGTCAGCGATGTGGAGGACGAGATCAATGGTCTCGTGACCTACGACAGGAAGGTGGAAAAGCTGGATCCAAGCAAGATGCTTCCCGTAGCGGCGGCGCTGCAGCAGGCCATTTCGGAAAAATAAGTTGCAAATTTCCGGAAAATGGAGTAAAATACCAAAAACAGGAAAGGAGCTGAGCCTATGAACACGGTACCTGAAAAAGAAACACTGGCCCATATCGCAGAGCTGTTCAAGGGCTTTGCGGACCCTACCCGGGTGCATATCCTTTGCCTGCTGCTCACCGGTGAGGAACTGTGTGTTACGGATATTGCAGAAAAAACCGGGGTTTCCCAGAGTGCGGTTTCCCATCAGCTGCGGCTTCTGAAGCAGATGCATCTGCTCAAATCCCGCAGGGAGGGCAAGAATATGCACTATTCCCTGGCGGATGACCATGTCAGAACCATTTTGCAGATGGGTCTTGAGCATGTGATGTGCGAATAAACCTGAGCGGCGCGGCGGTCAGTCGCGCCGCTTTCTGACTGCAATGAGGTTTAATGCGTTAAATCTGATGAAATGAGTTTAACATATTAAACCTCCCGTGTCAATATAATTTTGTGTTTTCGACAATGACAATAAGGGTAAATCTTCGCAGAATAAGACGATCGGTCATCCCGGCATGGGTATTTCCCACGGGCCTGCGGCCTTTACAGTGGCAAAAAAACAGCGCGATACCCGATCCGGGTATCGCGCTTGAAGTTTATCCAATCACCGGCACTACTTCCGGGCCGATGGGGCAGTCATAGCCCTCGGCGGCGGTGATGTCAAATTCTTCCCGTACCTGAGCCAGCAGTTCCGGGTTTTCCATCAGGTCAGCGGCAGTGGCGGCCAGCGTCTTGGCAGCGAACAGCATACCCTTGTGGGCAAGGCTTGTCCTGCCGCAGGAAACATTCTGCCAGGAGTGGCCGGGGGAACCGGAGGGCCAGGTGACGGCAGTGAACTGGGCAGTGGGGGTCAGCCAGCTGACATCACCCACATCCGTGGAACCGGGGGAGAATTTGTAGGAGGGGATATAGGGGAATACGAAGTTATTGATGGCTTTGCGGCCGTGCTCTGTTTTCTGGATCACAGCTTTGCGCAGCCTGGGATCCTCATTGGTCAGCAGACCGGGCAGGGGAGAAGGTGCAAAGGTGGCTTTCATCCGCCGGGCGAACAGGATTTCCTCCTGGGTGTATTCCGGCAGAGGTGCGGAGACCATATTGTCGTGGAGCAGCTGTTCCAGAACACCGTTGGAAAGGGTGTTGGCAGTGCCATCAATCTGATGGCTGGTGACTGTGGTTCCGGTCATCAGGGCGGCTCCCTTTGCAATATCGTCCACCCGCTGGGCCAGCGCTTTTGCAGTGCGAACATTTTCTCCCCGGATCATATATACCAGATTGGCGGTGGGCTGCACCACATTGGGGGAAACGCCGCCGGCATCCGTAAAGGAATAGTGGACGGATTCCTTGGGCTTCATATGCTCCCGCAGGAACTGGACGCCAACATTCATCAGCTCGGCGGCATCCAGTGCAGAGCGGCCGTTCCAGGGATCGTCGGCAGCATGGGCTGCAGTGCCGGAAAAATGATATTCCATCTGAATGGAGGCGGCATTGGAACCAATGGTGATCTCATTGGTGTCACCGGGGTGCCAGGTCAGAGCCGCATCCAGATCCCGGAACATGCCGTCCCGGGCCATGAAGGTCTTGCCGGCGCAGCCTTCCTCGCCGGGACAGCCGTAAAATACCACAGTTCCGGAAAGGTGACCGGCTTCGATGGCTTTCTTTACGGCAATGGCAGCACCCAGAGAACCGGCACCCAGCAGATTGTGACCGCAGCCGTGTCCGCAGCCGCCCTCTGTTATGGCCTGGGGATGGACGACGCTGTGCATCTGAGACAGACCGGACAGGGCATCGAACTCTCCCAGAAAACCGATGACCGGCCGGCCGCTGCCGTAGGAACCGGAAAATGCAGTGGCAATTCCGCACAGATTCTCCTGCACGGCAAAGCCCTCGGCTTTCAGAACAGCGACATATTCCGCGGCAGATTTTACTTCCATCATGGAAAGCTCGGCATATTCCCAGATTCTGTCGCTGACAGTGGTAATCACCGAAGCCTTTTCCTCAACAGTGCGGTATAAAATCTCTTTATCCATGATGTCACATCCTTTATTGAATCAGAAAGGGGCGGCCCAGAGGCCGCCCCTGAGTAATTGGGGGAATATCTTACAGAACCTTTGCCAGGAAATCCTGGAGTCTGGGGTGCTTGGGATGGTCGAAGATCTCTTCAGGGGTGCCTTCTTCCACCAGCTTGCCGTCTGCCATGAACAGCACACGGTTGCCCACTTCCCGGGCAAAGCCCATTTCGTGGGTGACAACCACCATGGTCATACCGCCCAGGGCCAGTTCCTTCATAACTTCCAGAACTTCGCCTACCATTTCCGGGTCAAGGGCAGAGGTGGGTTCGTCAAAGAGCATGACTTCCGGCTCCATCATCAGAGCCCGGACGATGGCAATACGCTGCTTCTGACCACCGGACAGCTGGATGGGGAAAGCGCCGGCCCGGTCTTCCAGACCAACACGCTTCAGAAGGGCCATGGCCTTTTCGGTGGCCTCGGTCTTGGAGACACCCAGTACCTTCATGGGGGCCAGGATCATGTTGTCCAGAATGGTCTTGTGGGGGAACAGGTTGAAGTGCTGGAACACCATGCCCATTTTCTGCCGGTGCAGGTTGATGTCCACTTTTTCCACCTTGCCGTGCTTGTTTACGAACTTTTTCTTGGTGATATCGATGTTGTGGAACAGGATCTCGCCATCGGTGGGGATCTCCAGCAGGTTCAGGCTGCGGAGCAGGGTGGATTTGCCGGAGCCGGAGGGGCCGATGACAACCATCACATCACCCTTGTTCACGTCCACGGTGACATCGTCCAGCGCATGGAGGGTGCCCTTGTTGTAGTATTTCTTCAGGTTCTTGACCTGGATCAGCTTATCGCTTGTCGCCACGGCTCATCTTCCTTTCAAAGTATTCAATGATCTTGGAGGTGGGGAAGGTCAGGCAGAAGTAAATACAGGCTGCGATGATCAGTGCCTCACCGATGGTAAAGGTGGCTGCCTTCACGGAGTTGACAGCAGACATGATCTCCTGAACACCGATGGTCCAGCAGATGGCGGATTCCTTGATGATGGTAACGAATTCGTTGGCGATGGCAGGCAGGATGTTTTTGATGGCCTGGGGCAGAACAATGTAGCGCATATTCTGGGTCTGGGTCATGCCGAGGCTGCGGGCAGCTTCGGTCTGGCCGCCATCGATGGACTGGATGCCGGAACGGATGATCTCGGACAGATAGGCGGCAGAGTTCAGGCTCAGGGCGATAACGCCGGGGATGAACCGCTCAAACCGGATCAGGCCGAAGAGCTTAAAGGTGGGCAGATCCAGACCAGCCAGCAGAACATAGTAGATGATGAACAGCTGGACCATCAGAGGGGTGGCCCGGAATACTTCGATGTAGACAGATGCAATAAGGTTCAGGGGACGGAAGCGGCTCAGGAAGCCGATGAAGCCGGTACGGCCCTCGCCGCCCTGGGTATTGTCCAGAAAACGGAAGGGACGCAGATCAGCCATGCGCATCAGCGCCAGCACCAGAGCCAGCACGAAGCCGAGAATAACGGTGAATGCAGACAGGGAGACAGTACAGACCAGGCCTTCTTTAAAAAGCTGGATGTACTTAAACGCGGATTGGAAACCTTCAATGGAAAGCAATGGAATTCTCCTTTCGGATGTGATTTTTCGATAACTTCTGAAAACTGCATACCCGGCGGATGTGCACTTTTCAAAGGTAATCAAGGAAACTGCCCCGGAAGGGAGATCCCTTCCGGGGAAGCAGGTTCATATAATGGCTTATGCTTCGGGAACAGCACCGTCGGTCAGCAGACCCTCGTACTTTTCACCGGTGGACAGCTCGTTGGCATCGGCAACGAAGGTGGACATGGAACCATCGTCCAGTGCGGACTGGATGGCCAGGTTCACAGCAGCCAGCAGAGCAGCGTTGTCCTTGTTGACACCAACGACAGAGCCTTCGGCATCGTAGGGAACGGGCAGAACCACGCACAGCTCAGGGTAGTTCTTGGCGTAGGTCTCGGCAACGACAGTCTCGATGAAGGCACCGTCCAGCTTGCCGGCGATGACTTCAGCAATGATGTCGGTGACCTTGCTCAGCTCCACGATATCAGCATCGGGAGTGTTGTCCTGAGCCAGACCAGCCTGGATGGAGCCGATCTGAGCGCCGATCTGGTACTCAGCCTTGTTGGCATCGGTCAGAGCGGTGAAGGCGTCCTTGTTGTCCTGATGGCAGACGAAGGACTGGCCGCCGGCGTAGTAGACGATGGAGAAGCTCATGGCCTTTTCACGCTCGGGGTCAGGGGAGTAGCCGGCCATACCGATGTCGGCATTGCCCATGCCCAGCTCGGTGATGGTGCCGTCAAAGTCCATGGGGATGACTTCCAGTTCCAAACCCAGGAAGTCAGCGATGTACTGACCCAGGGCGATGTCGAAACCGGCCAGAGAGGGGGTGCCTGCCTCGTCCAGAGCATAGAACTCATAAGGAGCGAAGTCGGGGCTGGTGACCATGGTCAGCTTGCCCTCGTTGATGGTCTTAACCAGGGGCTTCAGTTCGTCAATGGTCATAGTGCTGTAATCAACAGCGGCTGCTTCGGTTGCAGCGGGGGCATCGGCGGCAGGTGCTTCGGTGGCGGCGGGCTCGGAGGAACCGCAGGCAGCCAGAGAGAGAACCATAACCAGAGCCAGAAGCATTGCAATCAGCTTTTTCATAATTCTTATTCTCCTTTTTTATTTCCCTCTGGTCAGGAGGGATGATATGATGAATGAATTATACACCGGATAATATACACCGTCAATTGTTGATACTTCCAATAATCCGGAAAAATGCAGGGAATGAATAATAAAAACAGCACAAAAATATGCAAAATCCCTGTGGTTATTCGTTTATGCGATGAAAATATTCCAAATGCGAGTGAATAAATATACAAGCATACGAAGATTATCCGATTAAATATCCATATCCGGGAAACGGAGGTCTTTCTGGGAAAAACAGGCAATTGTGAACAAATCTTGACGAAATGGCAGTCTTCCTGTATAATAAAGCGAAAATATTCGAAGGAAGGACGGCTGCCTTATGAAAACCACCGTCAAACACATGGACTATGATAAGGTCCTGGCATTGCCCCGCCCAAAGCACTGCAATCCACGGAAAGTGAATCTGTTCTGGCGTCTGTTCATCCGGTTCCTGACCATTTTCGGTATGATGGGCACCGGCTTCCGGTATGAAACGGAGGGCTTTGAGAAAATTGGCAGGGATGAGCCCTGTCTGATCCTGATGAACCACAGCTGCTTCCAGGATATGGAGGTGGTTTACCGGATCCTGTTCCCCCGTCCTGTGAATATTGTGTGCTCCAATGATGGCTTTGTTGGTTTCTTTGGTCTGATGAACTGGCTGATGCGGAGCATCGGCTGCATCCCAACCCAGAAGTTTGTATCCGATGTGACTCTGGTTCGGGATATGCAGTATTGCTTCAAAGAACTGAAGTCCTGTGTTCTGATGTTCCCGGAGGCAAGCTATTCCTTTGACGGCACGGCAACCACACTTCCCCGAAAGATGGGCATCCTGTTAAAGAAATTCGATGTTCCCGTCATCATGATCGAGACTTTCGGCGCTTTCAGCCGGAACCCTCTGTATAACGAGCTGCAGATCCGCCGCAATGTGCCCATCACGGCCAAGGCCCGGGTTCTTTACACCCGGGAACAGATTCGGGAAAAGAGCGTCCGGGAACTGAGTGAAGGCGTGGAGGCGGCTTTCGGCTTTGACCATTTTAAATGGCAGAAAGAGCAGGGGCTGGAGATCAGCCAGTCCTTCCGGGCTGATGGTCTGCACCGGATCCTTTACAGGTGTGCCGACTGCGGCGCGGAAGGAAGCATGGAGGGTCGAGGCACTGGCATTACCTGCAGCAGCTGCGGAAAGCATTATGAACTGACGCCTCTTGGAGAACTGAAGGCTTCGGAAGGGGATACGAAGATCTCTCATATCCCTGATTATTACCGCTGGGAGCGGGAACAGGTGCGGCAGGAGATCCTAAACGGCACCTATCTGCTGGATACGGAAGTGGAGATTGCCATGCAGGTGGACTACAAGGCCATTTACAAGGTAGGCGAGGGCCGGCTGATCCATGATAATACCGGTTTTACCCTCACCGGCTGCGATGGCAGACTTCATTATACCCAGCCGCCCCAGACCAGTTACAGCCTGTTTGCGGATTATTACTGGTATGAACTGGGGGATGTGATCTCCATCGGTGATACTGAGGTCCATTACTTCTGCTTTCCGAAGGACAAAACGCCTGTGGCAAAGGCCCGTCTGGCGGCGGAAGAAATGTACAAGCTTTACAAGGAAAAAAAGCTGCCCTGGCAGCAGTAAGAAAAACCCCATTTCCCGATTGGGAAATGGGGTAATTTTTTATGCTGTCAGATTCTGGATCCATTTTCCCTGCTTCAGCATAATGCTGCCCAGAACGCATTTGATCAGGTCTGTGGCCTGACAGATGGCGAATAGGGGGAGGATACCGATACCGGTAAACCGGGTAAGGCCCCAGGCGAGCGGGACACAGAAGCCCCAGACAAAGCAGCTGTCAAACAGGAAGGTGACCATAGTCTGTCCACCGGAGCGGAGGGTGAAATAGGTGGCATTGGTGTAGGAATTGAAGGGGAGAATGGCGGAATTCATAAGGATCAGCATGGTCGCCAGGGTCCGGACGGAGTCCGTGGTGTTGTAGATCCGGGGGAAGACCACGGAAACCGAGGCCATGGCAAGGCCGAAGATACCACCGAAGAATACAGCCGCAGCGATGAGCTTACGATTCTGATCCTGGATTTCAGCCTTGGAACGGTTGGCACCCAGCATCTGTCCCATGATGATGCCCACCGCGCTGCCCATGGCGATGTATACCACGCTGCCTACATTATATAATGTACTGGAGATATTGGTGGCAGGCACCACATCCAGCCCGCAGGTGGAATAGCACTGGTTCAGCACGGCCATACCGCTTGCCCAGAGGAATTCATTGACCAGCAGAGGCATACCCTTTATGATGATATCCCGCAAAAGATTTCCGGGAATATACAGGGAGCGGTAGGCCCCGGTGATGAAGGGGTTCCGGACAGCATGCCGGTGAGTCCACCAGGCAACGATGGCCAGTTCCACAAACCGGGAGATGGTGGTGGCCAGGGCAGCACCCTCCACACCCATTTTCGGTGCGCCGAAATGTCCGAAGATCAGCACATAGTTCAGTGCAAGATTTACAAAGACAGCGGAGATACCGGCCACCATGGGAACAAAGGTCTGTCCCGTTTCCCGGAGGGTACTGGAATAGGCATTTGCCAGTGCGAAGGGGAAGAAGCCCCACAGCATGATTTTCAGATACCGCTTGCCATATTCCATGGCCGATGCGGCCACGGCGGCATCGCCCTCACCGGTCAGATACAGACCGATCAGCAATTCATCGCCGAAAACAAAGATCAGACCGCCCAGAAGGGCGATCAGCAGACAGATATAGACCTTGAACCGGAAGGTATAGCGGATGCCCCGGTCATCATGGGAGCCATGATACTGGGCAGTGAAGATGCCGGCGCCGGAACTGGCGCCGAAAACACAGAGATTGAACACGAACAGCAGACCATTGACGATGGAAACACCGCTCATGGGAACGGTGCCCACCTGGCCTACCATGATGTTGTCCAGCAGGGAAACAAAATTGGTGATACCGTTCTGGATGATAATGGGAACGGAAATGGCGAAGAGGTTCCGGTAAAAGGCCTTGTCGCCGATGTAGTGGTGAAACATGGAAAACCTCAAAAAGTGAGGAGTGTGGAGAGTGGCGTGTGGCGTTAGTTCCACATCCGACTCTCTACACTCCGTAGATGGATCCTATGGTAATTCGGAAAAGATGATGTTGCAGAGGAAGACAGCATTTTTCAGCGCTTCACAGTCTGCGTGTATGGGACGGTATTCGTTCCTGTGCAGGTAATCCGTATCGTATAAGCGTTCCGGACAGCAGCGTGTTGGCGGCACACCTTCAGGGGGCTGTGGATTGTTTGCTTTTACAGCGAACAGTCGGTTTTTTCGCTCGACTCCATACGCCACATTCCAAACACCACACCGAATGCCTTAGATTTCTTTGCCTGCCAGGAAGACTCTCTTCTCGGAGTAATCAGCGTTGGTGATAATGAAGTCAGCGACCTTGCCGGTTTCGATGGAGCCCACCTTGCCCAGGGCGCCAATGGCCTTTGCGGGGTTCCAGGTGGCAGCCCGGACAGCTTCCTCTTCAGGAACGTTCCAGGAAATAACATTCTGGAGGCACTTCCACAGGTTGGAGGCGGAGCAGGCGATGGTATCGGTGCCTGCCAGCTTGGCAACACCGCCCCGAAGCTCGGCAGTCTGGCCACCCAGATCGAACTGGTAGCCCTCGGACTGACCGGTGCAGCGGCCGGAGTCGGAGACCAGGATCATCCGGTTCTTGAACATGGTGAAGGCCAGTCGGACGGAAGCAGGATGGATGTGGAAGCCATCGGCAATGATCTCAGCCTGAACGTTGGGATTTTCCACACCGGCGGGGATGGCACCGGGGTTACGGTGATGGATACCGGGCATGGCGTTGTACAGGTGAGTCAGATGGGTGACACCGGCATCAATGGCGGCCTTGGCATCATCATAGGTGCAGTCAGTGTGGGCGATGGAGACAGTGCACAGATCCTTGGCCTTGGCCACGAATTCGGCAGCGCCGGGCAGTTCGGGCGCGATGTCCACGATGGTGACCAGACCGCCGCAGCCGTCATACAGCTTCCGGAAGCCCTCAAAATCCGGCTCCTTCAGGTAGTCGGCATTCTGGGCACCACGCTTTTTATAGGAGAAATAGGGACCTTCCATCTGGATGCCCCGAAGTACGGAGTGACCTTCGGGTGCTTCTTCTGTCAGCTGTTTGGCATTGGCGAAAGCCTTTTCCAGAACATCGTAGGGCAGAGTCATGGAAGCGGGGGCGAAAGAGGTAACGCCGCACTGGGCAAAGTAGCGGGCCATGGCCTTCAGACCTTCGTAATCACCGTCAGAGAAGTCAGCGCCGGAGTTGCCGTGGCTGTGAACTTCGATCAGACCGGGGATGACGGTGGCGCCGCCCAGATCAATGGCATCAGCGGGGACATTTTCCGACAGGATCTCGCCGAAAACACCGTCTGTTACCTCAAAGGCACCGGTATGAAACTGAAAATCGGAGGTGAAAATGCGGGCATTTTTATAGAACATGATCAGGTCTCCTTTATATATTAATAATGTATGATTATAGTACCACGCATACGAAAAAAAAGCAATGGGTACCCTGTGCGGGTTTCTATGGAAATCGTATACATTTTAATTGCGGCGAGAAAGACTGCGGCTCACCTTCAAAGGAAAAGGAAACAGATTGTTACCGAATTGTGCGAACAACTACCGGAGAACCCAGGGAAAACGGGAGAACAATTGTTAAGAATTGCTTAAACTGTAATATAACTGAAGAAATTTTGTAATTATTTGTAATTTCCCTCTTGACGGAAGGAACAAAATGGTATATAATCCTCTCAAGAAAGAACACCGTAATATGTACGCCGTGCCGACATCTCCGGATGGGATAAGGATGGCGGCACAGTATCACGGCTGCGTATTTCGACAAAAATTTTTATCTTTAGGAGGTAAAAGAAAATGAAAACAGTATGTAAGAAGCTGCTCTGCCTGATGCTGGTAGCTATGCTGCTGGTTTCCGCAGTGCCTGCTGCATTTGCAACTGAGCTGATCGTACCTATCGGCCCCGGTGACGATGACGGTCAGGTCTATGCCGAAGAAGAAAGCGGCATCAAGGTTTCTCTGGTCGTTTACGATAAGGACGACAATGCCGTTGAGAGCAAGGGTCCTGTTGAGATCGAAGACGGCGATCTGAAGGCTTGGCAGGAGGGCGGCAATGCCATGGCTGCTGAGATTCTGGAAGTATTCGGCAGCAAGTACACTGCTGACCAGGTGAAGTCTGTTGCTGTTATGGGTAACAGCGTCGTTATTGTTCTGAATGTTGCTGAAGGTGGCGTCGGCGGTGAAGTTGCTGCAGAGTATACTCTGACTGTCAATACCGGTTCTGGTTCCTATAGACTGACTGTCTATGAAGGCCAGCGCTACTCTGATGCTCTGGCAGGCAAGGAGCCTGCTCGCCCCGGTCAGAATTTCCTGGGCTGGAAGTCTGAGAATCTGGGTACCACTATCCGTTCCAGTGATGTGATCGAGGGAGACGATACTGTCGTCGCTCTGTGGTCTGCTGCAATTAAGTACAACATCACTTTCATTGACGAGCGCGGCACTGAGCCTGAAGTCGTCAAGGCCAAGCAGGTTTCCTATGGCAGCGCCATCGGAACACTGCCCGTTCCTTCCGATCGCAAGGGCTATGTCTTTGTTGGCTGGAAGCTGAACGGCAAGCTGATCAATGCTGAAACCATTTATGAACTGCAGGGCGACAGCACTGCTTATGCTACCTGGAAGCTGGAAAGCGACGAGGAAGATGTTCCCATGAACGGCGGCCACGAGAAGAACGGTAAGGTTTGGCTGGAGATTTATGTCAATGGTGATACCAGCGATCTGGTAAAGCGTGTCAATATTACTGATTATGCTGACGACGACAAGATCACCCAGGCAGAAGTTGAGAAGGTTGCAAAGAAGCATGTTGTTGCGAAGAGCGGCTACTCTCTGAAGTTTGAAGGCCTGTTTGATGAAGAGTCCTGGTGGTGGTATACCCGCGATGAAGAAACCGATGGCGACGAATACATCATTGTCAACCGTGACGACGGCGACGACTATGTCTATGTCATGGTCAAGAACGTCAAGAAGGCAGTGGCTGATTCCAGCAACCCCAAGACCGGTGATGACATCATGATCGCTGTCACCACCATGGGCCTGGCTGCTGTAGCTCTGGTTTCCATCGTGGAACTGAAGAAGAGAAAGATGATCTAATCCATCCGTAGGTTATCTGAACAAAACACATAACATCACCCCGGCAGAGCAATCTGCCGGGGTGATTTCTTTCTGCACCGGGTAATGAAATGGCTCCCCAAATTGGGGAGCCGAAATTTCTCACTGTTTTCCTAATTCTTTGTTTTTCAGATATCCCGCCATCACACAGTCCATGGCAGCACCACGGAAACCATTTTGCTCCAGTGCCCGGACACCGGCAATGGTGCTGCCGCCGGGGGAACATACTGCATCCTTCAGAGCGCCGGGATGCTGGCCCGAGGTCAGTACCATCTCAGCAGCACCGGCCATGGTCATGGCGGCGTATTCATAGGCTTTTGCTCTGGGAATGCCGCAGGCAACAGCGCCGTCGGCCAGAGCTTCCAGGAACATATACATATAGGCAGGGCCGGAGCCGGAGAGGGCGCTGGCGGCATCGATCAGCCGCTCTTCCAGTTCATCCAGTCTGCCGCAGTCCTGCATATCGGAAAGCCAGTCTGCAAGGGTTTCGTCAGAAACCAGACCGTTGCGGCAATACTGGATCATACCCTTGCCGATGGAAACGGAAGTATTGGGCATGATGCGGATAATGGGAAGATCACAGCCGGCGAACCCCCGAATCTGTGCAATTTCCAGTCCGGCGGCCATGGTAATCAGCAGAGGCTTTTTGTCTGCCAGAATGGGGGCCAGCGGGGTCAGCATACCTTTCATCAGATGGGGTTTTACGGCCAGGAACACCCGGTCACAGGTGGCGACCAGGGTCTCGTTGTCGGTATACACTGCGCCCAGTGCTTCGGCGGCAGCCTTGGCATTGGGTGAAGGATCGGCGATCATGATGTCTGCGGTCTGACGGCACAGGGCTTTTGCGATGGCGCCGCCCATATTGCCGCAGCCGATAAATCCGTATTTCATAGTGGTTCCTCCTTAGCGGACATGGCCGTTGCCATGGATCACGTATTTGTAGGTGGTCAGTTCCCGCAGACCCATGGGGCCTCTGGCATGGAGCTTCTGGGTGGAAATACCCATTTCACAGCCCAGACCGAATTCGCCGCCATCGGTGAACCGGGTGGAGGCATTGACATAGACGGCAGCGCTGTCCACACCGCTGGTAAAGATCTTTTCTGCCTCTGGGTCTGTGGTGATGATGGCCTCACTGTGGCCGGTGGAATGTGCGGCGATATGGGAAACAGCCTCCTGCACATTGGTAACGCATTTGACTGCCAGAATGTAATCCAGGAACTCCGTGTCAAAATCTTTTTCGACCGCGGGGGTGCCATCGATGATGTCATCGGCGATGTCATCCAGCCGCAGTTCCACCCTGTTGCCCAACCGCTGATAGAGCATGGGCAGGAAGGTTCCTGCGATACATTTGTCCAGCAGCAGTACTTCCGCGGCGTTGCAGACGCTGGGACGGCTGGTCTTTGCGTTTTCGATAATGTTCAGTGCCATATCCAGATCGGCGGTCTGCTCCACATAGACATGGCAGATGCCGGTGCCGGTCTCAATGCAGGGAACGGTGGCAGTCCGGACACAGGCCTGGATCAGACCCGCACCGCCCCGGGGGATCAGCAGATCTATGTAGCCGCTGGCGGTCATCAGTTCAGTGGCACTGGCTCGGGTGGTATCCTGCACCAGATGGACGGCATTTTCCGTAACACCTGCAGCGGACAGACCCTTTCTCAGGGCGTTTACGATGGCGTTGGCGCTGCGGAAGGCTTCCTTGCCGCCCCGGAGCACGCAGACATTGCCGCTCTTCAGGGCCAGTGCGGCGGCATCAGAGGTGACATTGGGCCGGCTCTCGTAGATGATGGCGATGACGCCCATCGGGACGGCGGTCTTCTGGATCAGCAGACCGTCAGAGCGGGTATATTCCTCGATGATCCGGCCGACCGGATCGGGGAGCGCGGCGACCTGTCGGATGCCTTCTGCCATTCCGGCGATCCGGCTGGATGTCAGCAGCAGCCGGTCCAGCATCACATCGGACACGGTGCCTTTTGCGGCCTCCAGATCCAGAGCATTGGCGGCAAGAATGTCGGCTTCATTTGCCACCAGGGCTTCGGCCATGGCATTCAGTGCGGCGTTTTTCTGCTCTGTGGTGAGCCGGGCGACTTCGGTTTTTGCTGCTTTTGCAGCTTCCAGCATGGTTTTCATATTACTGCACCTCCGTGAATCGGGTTCCGACTTCCTTGCCTTCCAGGATGTCGTACAGATTATTGGCGTTGTTTCCGTTGGCGATGACCATATCGCAGCCGCAGTCCATGCAGATCCTGGCTGCCTGCAGTTTGGTCACCATGCCGCCGGTGCCCCGCTTGGTACCGCTTCCGCCGGCCAGAGACAGAACAGAGTCGTCCAGTTTGGTAATTTTATGGATCAGAGTAGCGTTGGCATCGGTTCTGGGATCAGCGGTGTAAAGACCGTTGATATCCGACAGAAGGATCAGAAGATCTGCCTTGACACTTTCTGCAACGATGGCAGCCAGGGTATCGTTGTCACCGATGACGATCTCCTTGGTGCCGACGGTATCATTTTCGTTGATGATGGGCAGAGCGCCCAGCTGCAGCAGCCGGTTCAGGGTGTTGCTGAAGTTCTGGTGCCGTGTATCGCTGTAGATATCCTCGTTGGTGATCAGCAGCTGGGCCACGATGTGGTGGTACTCACCGAAAATCTTGTCGTAAAAATACATCAGCTCACACTGGCCCACAGCGGCGGCCGCCTGCTTGGTGGGAACGTCGGCAGGACGCTCCAGCAGTCCCAGCTTACCCACACCCATGCCGATGGCACCGGAGGACACAAGGATCACCTCATGGCCTGCATTTTTGATGTCACTCATGACCTTGCAGAGTTCTTCCATCCGGCGGATGTTCAGATTGCCGGTGGAATGGGTCAGGGTGGAGGTGCCGATTTTGATGACGACACGCATAGTCTATCCCTCCTGAAAGAAAAGTTTTCGGCCATTATACCACTTTAGCGAAATAAAGTAAAGAGAAAAAACAAAACACCGGTGGAAATAAATAAAAGAAGGGCCGCAGCGAAAGCTGCGGCCCTCTGAAAAGACAGGTTATTCCACAATAATTCTTCCATCGGTGCCCACAGAGATCATCATACCGTCCTGGACGAATTCCAGGAATTCTTCTCCCAGTGAGTCAATAACAGGCATGTTGACACCGTCCAGCCACACGGAGGCCAGAATGGAACCGGCTGCAGCCAGGGAATCGATGGGCTTGCTGAAGAGCATGCAGGCAGGCCGCCGGTCCATGGCGCAGGCACAGTACAGCACCAGGCCGCCGGTGGTGGAGCCGATGGTCTGCGGCAGACACAGAGCCTTGTCCTTCATGACCTTGCCGTAGAGGTCGGGATTGTTCTGATCGCCGCAGGTGGCCTTCTTGTCACCGAACTGCAGGGCTTTCTGGAAGGAGGCCAGGGTGTTCAGACCGCCATGGGAAACCAGTGCAGGGGCGGAAACGGTACCGGGTGCAACCACTCTTCCTTTGAATTCACGCATCTTATTTGCCTCCCTTCGTGATCTTGACGAGGATATCGTCTTCGGAATAGAACCGGGCGGTGGTGTAGGTGCGAAGTTTGTTGGAGCAGGTGATGACGGGCATCTTGCCGGCCAGAGGATTGTTCATATACATCAGGGGGCAGATATAGGACAGGATGACGCCGGTGGCTTTCAACCGGGCGGCATACTCTGTCTGCTCAAATTCCTTCTTCACAGCAGGTGCGGTGGTAAAGACCGTGGGAATCAGAACCTGCTTGTTTCCGGAAGCCTTCAGACCTTCTTCCACCTTTTCCGTCCAGTCGATGAGCTGCTGCAGGGACAGATGGGGGCAGCCGATGAAGCACAGCCTGGGCTGGGCATTCTTGTCTTTCCAGACCACGGGGTAGTTGTTCTTTACCCGCTCCAGTTCGGCATCGTCAATGATGTAAACCTTTGCGCCGGGGGCCACCAGAGAAGCACCCAGCTCCTTGGCCTCGGGGGTCAGATTCTCGATGTGGTACAGGCCCACAGCACCGTTGGAGGCAGTGGCGGCGCCGAAATCCTTCAGATAGGCGCGGTTTTCATCATTGAGTTCGGTACCCAGCCATTTTTCCATGCCGGTGACAAAGGGAACATCTTCCATGACCTTCATACCGATGGCACTGCCCAGAAGCTGGGCTTCCGGCTTTTTCTTACAGTCCACCTTCACAATCCAGGTAGCCTTCCGGCCCTCATCGGTCAGCAGACCAAAGTGGGGCACGAAGCCGGCGATGGAGCCCATGATGTCCATAATGCCGGAATTCCGGTTACACCGGGCACCAAGCACAGAGTTGGCGTAGACCACAGCAGAGGATTCTGCCCAGCTGAGGATCTCGCCCTTTTTGGGGGTGTTGCCCACCTGATCCAGATAGCAGGCGCAGGTAAAGGCGTCCTCATTCATCAGTCCCAGTTCCTTCAGCTGTTGCTCATAGGATTCCTGACGGGTATACATGATCTTGTTGAAGATGAAGTTCTGCAGGAAATTGGCAGGTACATTCTTATCCACGGGCCGGGGGTCCACAGAGAACTTCTGCTGGGACAGTGCATCGCCGTCGATCAGCTGCTGCATCAGATCAAAGACCGGACCCATCATTTTCAGACCGAAGGAAGTAACCAGATGGTTGTATTCGGAAGTAACAGGCACCATCTTGTCAGCGCCAAAGGTTTCGCCGTACATGACCAGGGTCTTCATGACCTTTGCCATGGTTTCACCTTTGGAGCCGTTCAGAATGGCCTGCTGTTCATCAGTTAAAAACATAGTTTTCTCCTTTCAAATGGGGTAATGTGACGAGCCGAGCGGTACCCGGGAGGCGTAATGGTCAGCATAAGCACCCGTCACACCTTGTCGGCGGAGATCGCCGTTTACAGTTTCATTGCCACATCCCAGGCCTGCCAGATAACGGTTCGCAGATTGCCTACAGCACTGGCGTCGCCCACAAGGTGGATGTTCTTGTGTTCCTTGCTCTTCTTTGCCAGGGGATTGGAGGTGTAACCCACGGACAGGATCACATTGTCAGCGGGGATTTTGAATTCCACACCGTTGCGGTCCTTAACCAGCACACTGCCGTCATGGATCTCGCAGAGCTTTGTTTCCAGATGGACAGGCACCTTGTTGGCCTTGAAGAAGTCGCGCAGGTAGCTGGAGTTGGCCAGACACACGCCCTTCACGGCGATCAGGTCGTCCTTCATTTCCACAATGGTGGGCTTTTTGCCCTGCAGATACAGCTCATAGGCGATCTCGCAGCCGGTCAGACCGCCGCCGATGATGGTGACATTTTCACCCACTTCAGCCTTGCCCAGCAGGAAGTCAACTGCCTGAATACCCTTTTCGATGCCGGGCAGATTCAGTTGAATGGGTTTGGAACCGGTGGCAATCACGATCTCATCTGCAGTGATGGTGGAAATATCATTTACCTCGGCGTTCAGCTTCACATCGATGGGATATTTGGTCAGTTCCCGCTTGTACCAGGCAATGAGGGCCTTGTCCTTTTCCTTGAAGGAAGGGGCTGCCGCAGCAATGAATACACCGCCCAGCTCGCCGGACTTTTCATAAAGAGTGACCTTGTGGCCCCGCTTGGCGCAAACCAGAGCAGTTTCCATGCCGCCGATGCCGCCGCCGATGACGGCGATGGTCTTGGCCTTCCGGGCAGGCTTGATCTTATACTTTTTGGACTGCATGGTCTCAGGATTGATGGCGCAACGGGCCAGACCCATAGTGTCCGTCAGATCCTGCGCATTGGCATGACCCTTGAAGGAGCAGAAGTTGAAGCAGCCATTGTGGCAGCAGATGCAGGGACGGATGTCCTCTTCCCGTTCCTCGATCATCTTGGTGATCCATTCGCCGTCGGCCAGGAACTGGCGGGCAACGCCCACGGCATCGATTTTACCCTCCGCAACAGCCCAGGCGCCTACATCCGGCTCCATACGGCCGGCGCAGACAACGGGAATGTCCACAAACTTCTTGATATGAGATACATCTTCCAGATTGCAGTTCTGGGGCATATACATGGGCGGATGGGCCCAGTACCAGGAGTCGTAGGTGCCGTTGTCGGCATTCAGCATATCGTAGCCCGCATCCTGCAGGTACTTGGCGGCCCGTTCGGATTCTTCCATGGAGCGGCCGGCTTCCTTATAGATCTCACCGGGAACGGCGCCTTCCCGGAAACCCTTGACCTTGGATTCCACGCTGTAGCGCAGGGAGACAGGGAATTCCTCGCCGCAGGCCTCCTTGATGGCCTTCACGATCTCTACAGGTAGGCGGTAGCGGTTTTCAAAGCTGCCGCCGTATTCATCGGTGCGGTGGTTTGTCCATTCCATGGTGAACTGATCCAGCAGATAGCCTTCGTGTACGGCGTGGACCTCCACACCGTCAACACCGGCATCCTTGCACAGCTTGGCGGTTTTGGCAAAGGCTTCGATCAGCTCGTGGATCTGCTCGATGGTCATTTCCGGTGTGGTGATGCTGGGATCCCAGCGGGAAGGCAGGGGACTGGGGGAGGCCAGCTCATGGCTGGTATCCAGAACGGGCTTCACCAGTGCCCGCAGCACCTTGTTTTTGTGCAGAGGTGCCACCAGATCGGTGATGGCCCAGCTGCGGCCCATGCCGGCGGTGAGCTGGATAAACAGCTTGGCGCCGGTCTTGTGGATCTCGTCCATGAATTCCTTCAGATCGTAGAACATGGCTTCGTTCTGCCAGAGCCATTTCCCCCAGAAGGTATCCCGCAGGGGGGCGATGCCGGGGATGATAAGGCCAACGTTGTTTTTGGCCCGCTCCAGGAAGAATTTGGCGGCTTCCTTGTCAAATTTGCAGCCGGTCAGTTCAAACCAGCCGAACAGGGATGTGCCGCCCATGGGACACAGGACAATGCGGTTCTTGATCTCCACATTGCCGACTTTCCAAGGGGTAAACAAAGCATCATATTTGGCGTCCATTGCTGTTTATCGCTCCTTTATCTGTTTTTGGGGGAAGGACAATTGTATCCTAACGATTCCAGTATATCCATTTTTTTCCTTACTGTCAAGAAAGTTGACGATAACACCGGTTTTCTCACAGCTGCATGAAAAAACCGGGACACAGCAGTGGCCCGGTTGCATTTATTGATGGATACCGAAGAGGGGCCGGGCTACACGCTTGTACAGCAGCATGGTAAGCACGGAAACCACTGCTCCCTTCACCAGATTCAAAGGGGCAACACACAGCATCACGAAGGTGGTGACGCTGTTGACGCCGCTGCGGATAGCGGTACCCATGCCGATGATGGTGTCCAGAGGCAGGCCGAAGAGCTGGGAGAACTTGGGCAGCAGATAAATGGCATTGAAGGCACTGCCCAGGATCGCCATGGACAGAGTGCCCAGGGTCAGGCCGATGACGGCGCTGTGCTTGTTCTTATGACGGTGATACCAGATGGTGGCGGGCAGAACAAAGCTGCAGCCCACCACAAAGTTGGCGAAATCTCCCACAAAAGCCGTAGAGGTGCCCTTGACCACCAGTTTCAGCAGGATCTTTACACCCTCACAGGCAACTGTGGCCGTGGGTCCCAGGTAGAAACCGCACAGCAGTACGGGAAGCTCGGAAAAGTCCAGCTTGTAGAATTCCGGAGCCAGGAACAGCAGGGGGAAATCCAGGACATGGAGCACTGTGGCAATGGCAGCGCAGATGCCTACGATGCTGACATACCGGGCTTTGGAGACGGTACGTTTTTCCGGGAAATAGTGCTCGGAGAATTTCGCCAGCACCGCCAGCGCGAAAATAATCAGAATACACATAAGTACAAAGCTCAGATTATCCCAGATTTGCTGCAAAAGACCGTTCATAACGCCACCTCATCATAACAGAATACGCCCTGAGTATTCACTCAGGGCGTAAAGGATACAAAAGAAAAGGGACTTTGCGCATCTTCTTCCATCCAGACTGTACTGTCGGTACCGGAATTGCACCGGTTCCTGCGTTTTCACGCTCGCGGACTGTCACCGCCGGTGGGGAATCGCACCCCGCCCTGAAGATACTGTTCAGTTCCTTTACAGCATACCATGTATGCTGAATCTTGTCAAGACTGTGGTTTTGTGATAGGATAATCGCAAAGACAAGTGACTGTCTGGCGGTATGGTCGCCTGCAGAGAACCGAGATGGAACCCGGCGACATCTTTTTGAGGACGGTGGGCAAAACGGTTCTCTATGGTTCTGTGCCGGTGGCTTCTGTGGATGCAGAGGAGGGTGTGGTACTCTCCGGCATTTTGAACCCCCGCAGCTTGCCGCCGGGGGAGGTATCTGTCACATCCCCGCCGATGACCTGATCTCCGTATACCAGAAGCGTTGCGTAAACCGGTGCAGTGGCGCCGGGGTAATTGTTGACCTGATACACATAACGCATGACCTTTTTTCCGGCGTATTCGGTCAGATCATATCCCTGCCCTTTCTGCAGAATGTTGTACCGGTCGAAAGCTTCGCTGGTTTCTGCAGGGATCTTCACCTGCCCGGATTCCGTGGGAGAGGTGGTCACTTCCCAACCAAAGTCCTTCAGAAACTGTACCCGTCCATCATTGGCAGAGACAGCAGGGGCAGCGGTGGGCGAGCTGTTGTCCGTCTTCCCTCCCAGCAGCAGGATCGCGGCGAGGATCAGGGCAGCAGCGGCGGCGACGATCAGCGTGATTTTTTTCAAATCGACCTTTGCGGTCATTACCATCATAAACAATCCCTCCTGTTTGGCATTGGTATTAGAAGCTATGCCGGGACAGGCACAAAAAGAACGGAGGAACCTATGGAGCGTCTGGATAAATTTCTGTGCGACAGCGGTATCGGTACCCGCAGTCAGGTAAAGGTCATTCTGAAATCCGGCCGGGTAACGGTGGACGGAAAACCGGAAAAGGATCCTGGCAGGAAGATAGATCCTGACAAGGCGGTTATTGCGCTGGACGGCGATATTCTGGGCGGTATGCGCCGGACCGTCGTGATGCTGAACAAACCCGCAGGTTATGTCACGGCAACGGAGGATCCGGTGGAAAAGACGGTGATGGAACTGCTGCCGGTGGAATGGAAGCACCTGGATCTGAAACCGGTGGGCCGGCTGGATAAGGCTACAGAGGGACTTCTGCTGTTTACCAATGACGGAGACCTGCTCCACCGGCTGATCTCCCCCAAAAAAGAGGTGCCCAAGATCTATTACGCCCGGCATGAAGGACAGGCGGATGATGGGGATGTACAGGCATTTGCTGCCGGACTGACCCTCCGGGACGGAACTGCCTGCCTCCCGGCAAAGCTGGAGCCCCTTGGCCCGGGGGAAAGTCTGGTCACAGTCTGCGAAGGAAAGTACCATCAGGTGCGCCGGATGATGGCTTCCCGGAATATGACGGTGCTGTATCTGGAGCGTCGGCAGGAAGGCACGCTGCCCCTGGGAGACCTGCCCCGGGGACAGGTTCGGGAGCTGACAGCGGAAGAACTGGCAGACCTGGAGCGGGAAATCAGTGCAAAATGACTGATAAAAAAAGAAAGATTTAGGAAAAAATGGAAGATGGACTTGGAATAATACATAAAAAGGTGCTCACTTTTTGCAATAAAATGTCAAAAGGCACTTGCAATGTGCGCAAAAGCTGTGTATAATAATAATGCAATTTTGTGAAATGCGCATTTGTGCAAGATACTAAGGAGGGACAGCAAAATGTCCAACAGTGTTTTTCAGAGCGTAATTGTCCAGTTAAAAGAAATTTCTGACCGTACATTCGGTGTTATGGATACCGAAGGCTGCGTAGTTTCCTGTACCGATGTTTCCCTGCTGGGTGAACGGTGGGCAGATGCCGCGCTGAAAGTTGGCAGCGCTTCCGAGAGTGTTGTGACCTTCGGCCAGAAGTGCTTCAAGGCCATTGTGGGAAATTCCAATTATTATGAGTATGCTGTGTTCTGCACAGGTGATGATGATGCGGCCAAAAGCTTCTGTACCCTGGCCTACATCGCCCTGAACGATGCCAAGATCTTCTATGAAGAGAAGCATGACCGGGGAACCTTTGTCAAGAACATTATCATGGACAATATTCTGCCCGGCGACATTTACATCCGTGCCAAGGAACTGCATTTTGCTACGGATGCCCCCCGTGCTGTGTTCCTGATCCGTCAGGTGGGTCACAGTGACGTGGCGACTGTGGATGTGCTGTCCGGCATGTTCCCCGATAAGCTGCAGGACTTTGTCCTCAGCATCAATGAAATGGATATTGCTGTCGTCAAGCAGATCAGCCCCAATGTTTCCGGTGAGGAACTGGAAAAGATGGCTGTTTCCATGGAAGACACTCTGAAGAACGAGCTGCGGATCAAGACCGTTATCGGCATTGGCACCATTGCTGAGCATCTGCGGGAGCTGGCTGATTCCTATAAGGAAGCACAGACTGCGATTGAGGTGGGCAAGGTCTTTGACACCGAAAAGAGCATTATGCATTATGAGAATCTGGGTATCGGCCGTCTGATCTATCAGCTGCCCACCACACTGTGTGAGATCTTCCTCAGTGAAGTGTTCAAGAAGAACTCCATCGATTCTCTGGATCAGGAGACGCTGTTTACCATCAACAAGTTCTTTGAGAACAACCTGAACGTTTCCGAGACTTCCCGGAAGCTGTTCGTCCACCGCAATACGCTGGTTTACCGTCTGGAAAAGATCAAGAAGCTTACCGGTCTGGATCTGCGCCAGTTTGACCATGCCATCGTGTTCAAGGTTGCTCTGATGGTGCGCAAGTACCTGACGAGTCGGGAGACCCGCTGATCAAATGAAAACGGGGCTGCACAGGCAGCTCCGTTTTTTGCGGTAAACCGGGGAAAGTGTTTTCTGAAAAGAGAACGTATTATGGTAAACCGAATGAGGGAAAAATCTGTAAAAAGCGGAAATAAATTGTGTATTAATTGTTAAATCTTTGAAAAACGCGTATTTTTGCCGGATTGTAATTGACTTGCCACGGCCAATGTGTTACAATTCGGTTACACTGCGGGCAGAATCGGATCTCTCCGGTGAAGCCCAGTAACAGGAGATAGATGTTTATGATTGAATTTACCGATGTTGTAAAGTCCTACGAACAAGGCAATACTGCCCTGAACGGCGTGACCATGCAGATCGAAGATGGCGAATTTTGCTTTCTGGTGGGCCCCTCCGGCTCCGGCAAATCCACCATCATCAAACTGATTACCGGTGAGCTGAAGCCCACCTCCGGCACTGTCCATGTCAATGGCTATTCTCTGGAGCGGATCCGCAAGCGTGAGATCCCCTATCTGCGCCGTACCGTTGGTGTTGTGTTCCAGGATTTCCGTCTGATCGAGAAGATGACGGTCTATGAAAATGTGGCCTTTGCCATGCGTGTGGTCGGTGCCAGAGAGAAGGAGATCCGGGAGCGTGTTCCCTATGTCCTGGAACTGGTCGGTCTGGAAAACAAGGCAAACCGTCATCCCAAGGAAATGTCCGGCGGTGAGCAGCAGAGACTGGCTATTGCCCGCGCACTGGTGAACAACCCCTCCATGATCATTGCCGACGAGCCTACCGGCAACCTGGATCCTGAGCGATCCTTTGAGATCATGGCCCTGCTGCAGGAGATCAACAATCTGGGAACCACCGTTCTGGTGGTCACCCACGCACAGAATCTGGTGGAGCTCTTCCACAAGCGCACCATTGTCATCGACGAAGGCGTCGTTGTCAGTGACGGTCTGGATGAGGAGGAATAAGCCATGAGACTGAATAATATTGGTTATCTGCTGAAAGAGGGCTTCAAGGGTATTTTTACCCATGGATTTATGTCCTTCGCCGCTGTGTGTGTCACGGTGGCATGCCTTGTGATTGTGGGCAGCTTCTCCATCCTGGCTTACAATCTGGATATTATGGTGGAGGAACTGAATAAGACCAGTGAGATCCTGGTCTATGTGGACAGCTCCCTGTCCGATGCCGAAGCCCGGTCCATCGGCACCAAGATCAATACCCTGGACAATATCCTGCAGTCTACATTCGTTTCCCGTGAGGAAGCGCTGGAAGACTTCATCGATGATCATCAGGGCGACAGCGCCTTCAGCGGCGTTCAGGCCGAGGATCTGCGTCACCGCTTCGTGGTTGTCCTGGAGGACAATACCCTGATGCAGCAGACCGATGAACAGCTGAAGACCATTCCTGGCGTGGGAAAGACCAGTGCCGCCTATGAGCTGGCCGAAGGCTTTTCCACCATCCAGAATGTGATCCATATCGTGTCTATTGCCGTTATCGCCATTCTGCTTGTGGTTTCTCTGCTGATTATTTCCAACACTGTCAAGCTGGCCATGTACGACCGCAAGGACGAGATCGCCATCATGAAAATGGTGGGCGCCACCAATGCCTTCATCCGGCTGCCCTTCCAGGTGGAAGGTTTTACGCTGGGTATGATCGGCGCTGTGCTGGCTTTCGCTCTGGAATGGATCATGTATGACGGCCTGACCCAGAAGATCGCTGAGGTGGATGCACTTCAGCTGTTCAGCCTGGTGGAGTTCCAGGAACTTCTGATTCCCATGGTCGCTACCTTTGCCGCAGCCGGCCTGTTCGTCGGTATCGTGGGTAGCTGGACCTCTATCCGGAAGTTTATGAATGCCTGATCTCCGGCACAGCTTCCGTACCGATTCCACAGAAAGAAAAATGGAGACCAATTTATATGAACCGCAAACCCCTTACATCCTTGCTGTCGCTGATCCTTGCGGCAGTGATGCTGATCGGTGTGATGCCTACCCCTGCCAGCGCTTCCAAATCCTCTTCCGCCATACAGTCGGAACTGGATGCTCTGAAAAGTGAAAACAAGGATCTGCAGCGGGAGATCAATGCGATCCAGAACCAGTATGATGCCAACGCCAGTGAAATTCAGAATCTGGTCAACAAAAAGAATGCCATCGATCAGGAAATTGCCCTGCTGAGTGCACAGGTGGAAAACCTGAACAGTCAGATATCCGCATACAGCCAGCTGATCGCCGATGCCCAGGACGAACTGGATATTGCCCAGTTCTCCCTGAACGGCCTGAATGAAAAGCACAAGCTTCGCATCCGGGCTATGGAGGAGGAAGGCAAGGTCAGCTACTGGGAAGTGATCTTTGAAGCCAGCGATTTTACGGATATGCTGGACCGTATCAACATGATGCAGGAGATCGCCGCATCTGACCAGGCCCGTCTGGAGGAGATGCGCCAGGCTGCTGCAGCAGTGAGCCAGGCACAGTCCGAAATGGAGCAGGGAAAGAGAGAAATGGAGGAATCCAGTGCAGCACTGGAAACATCCATGGCTGAAATGGAGATCAAGCGGACGGAGTCCGATGATATTCTCCGGGAACTGGCAAAAAAACAGGATGAATTCCAGGCAATGCTGGATGAATCCGAGGCGCTGCAGGATGAGCTGATGCTGGATATTGCCGCCAAGGAAAAGGAACTGAAAGACGCCAAGTACGAGGAAAAGCTGGCTGCGCTGGCAGCCTCCGGCGGCGCTCCTGCATCCAATGCCACCTGGCGGACACCGGTATCCGGTTATACCCTGACCAGTCCCTTTGGTATGCGCATGCACCCCGTGCTGGGCTATATGCGGATGCACAATGGTATTGATATGGCCTGTGCCCAGGGTACACCCATCTATGCCACCCGCGCCGGTACTGTGACCACTGCCTCCTATCAGGCAGGCGGCGCTGGATATTATGTCAGCATCAACCATCTGGACGGTTTTTCGTCTATTTATATGCACATGACCCACTTTGTTGTGTCTGCGGGCCAGAGTGTTGCCCAGGGCCAGCTTATCGGTTATGTGGGCAGCACCGGTATTTCCACTGGCCCCCACCTGCATTTTGGTATTTCCTATGCGGGAAGTTATGTTAACCCCCTGGCATATATTTATTAATGCCGCCCCCTGTTGAAGGAGAATTTTATGAAGAATCGCAAACGCCTTGTGTCCATCCTGGCGGGTGTCATGGCTGCTGTCATGCTGCTGTCGCTGATCCTCAGCCTGATCCCCGTGTCTGCAAGAGCCTATGAGTCTTCCAGCGAGATCCGGGCGCAGATCAATGCGCTGAAAAAGGAAAAGGAAGCCATCCAGGCCCAGATCATGGAAGTCAAGGAACAGTATAAGGCGAATGAGGACGAAATTGCCGATATCGTAGCCCAGAAAAACGTCATCGACCAGGAGATCGGCCTTCTGAGCACCGAGCTCATCAACATCAATGAGCAGATCTCTGCTTATAATGTGCTGATCGCCGATAAGCAGGACGAGCTGGATCATGCCCAGGAGCGCTATGATACGCTGAATGAAAACACCAAGGACCGGATCCGGGCTATGGAGGAGGACGGAAGTCTTTCCTACTGGGAGGTTCTCTTTAAGGCCAACAGCTTCTCTGATCTGCTGGACCGCATGAACATGGTGGAGGAGATCGCAGCGTCTGATCAGAAACGGCTGAAGGCGCTGGGCGAAGCGGCAGAACGTGTCGTGGAAGCTCAGGAAGAACTGGAACTGGAAAAGGCAGACCTGCAGCTGACCAAGGATGAGCTGGATGCCACCCAGGCGGAACTGGATGCCAAGCGTCAGGAAGCCGACCAGCTGATCCAGGATCTGCTGGCCAAGGGACATGAACTGGAAGAACTGGAAGCCCTCTTTGAAGAACAGAAGCGGGCCTTCCTGGAAGAAATTGCCCAGCAGGAGGAGGCATACAGCGAGGCCAAGCACCGGGAATATCTGGCATGGCTGGCAACCTCGGAAACCACACAGCCTCCCACCACAGCACCTTCCAATAACAACAGCGGCGGAAGCAATGGCGGAACCACCAATAATTCCAAGCCGAGCAACTCTGGAACGGTCAATACCGGCTCCGGCTGGCAGGTGCCCTGTTCCTATACCAAACTGACCAGCCCCTTTGGTAACCGCGAGCAGCCTACTGCCGGTGCATCCACCTATCATCAGGGTGTCGACCTGGCAGCACCGGAGGGAACGCCCGTTTATGCATCCCGGGGCGGCCAGGTCACAACGGCTACCGTGGGCAGCGCAGCCGGTTATTATGTGAAGATCAACCACATGGATGGTTTTTCCTCCATCTACATGCACCTGAGAAACTATGTGGTGTCTGCCGGTCAGTATGTGTCCCAGGGTCAGCTCATTGGCTATGTGGGCAAGAGCGGCGTTGCCACCGGCTTCCATCTGCACTTTGGTATTCTGTATAACGGCGCGTATGTAAATCCCGCCAGCTACGTGGCTCTGTATTAACTGCATTCCCACAGCCTGCAATGGGCTGTGGGAATATTCGTATGAGGTGATTGTTTGTGAAAAAGAAGCTGCTTCTCCTGCTTTCGTTTGTCGGCGTGTCGGCGCTGTCCTCGGCACTGACGCTGGCCATTGTGTTCTGGCAGAATGGAGGACTCTCCAAGCTGGAACAGCTGACAAACCTGATCGGAGACTACTACATCGAGGAAACAGATCAAACTATGCTGGAAGATGCAGCGGCAGCGGCTATGGTTGAGGCTGCCGGCGACCGGTGGAGTTACTATATTCCGGCTTCCCAGTTTGATGCTCATGTGGAGATGGTGGAAAATGCTTATGTTGGCATAGGCATCACCATTACTGTGGCCCATGATGGATCCGGCCTTCAGGTAATGGAGGTGAGTCCCGGCAGTCCGGCAGAAGAAGCGGGCCTCCAGGTGGATGATATCATCATCGCCATTGAGGGACAGGATACTGCCGGCATGACCACCACCGATGCCCGGAATCTGGTCCGGGGCAAGGAAGGGACGCAGGTGGAGCTGACGCTGTGGAAGGACGGCATCAAGCGTACCGTATCTGTGACCCGCCGGAAGGTGCAGGTGGCGGTGGCGGAAGGACGGATGCTGGATGGCAATGTAGGTCTTGTTACCATCGAGAATTTTGACGACCGGTGTGCATCTGAGTCCATTGCGGCCATTGAAGCCCTGCTGGAGCAGGGGGCGGAGAGTTTGATCTTTGATGTCCGCAACAATCCCGGCGGCTATGCCCACGAACTGGTAAGACTTCTGGACTATCTGCTGCCGGAGGGCGAACTGTTCCGTACCGTGAATTACAAAGGGGAAGAACAGATGGATACCTCGGATGCAGCCTGCCTGGATATGCCTATGGCGGTACTGGTGAATGGAGATTCCTATTCTGCCGCAGAATTTTTTGCGGTTGCCCTGCAGGAGTATGAGGCAGCAGTGGTGGTGGGGGAAAAGACCACCGGAAAGGGTTATTTTCAGAGCACCTTCCATTTGAATGACGGTTCTGCGGTGGCGCTGTCCATTGGCAAATATTACACGCCCAAAGGCATCAGTCTGGAAGGTGTAGGTATCACTCCGGATGTGGAGCTCCCGGTGGATGACAGCACCTATGCAGCTATTTATTATGACCAGCTGGAACCGGAGGAGGATCCCCAGATCCGGGCAGCGCTGGATTGTCTGAAATAAGGGAAAACGGATGCTGCGAAGCATCCGTTTTTCATTGCATACATGCGAATTTGGTGGTATAGTAAAGAAGGGGTGATGACATGGGCTATGGAAATACGGAAATATTCCTGTCTGCAGAAGAACGGGAGGCACTGATCGGCGCCCTGATGGGAAAGACGGTGGATGTCATCGTTGACCGGCCAATCGGCCATGTCCATGTGACCAAAGGAATCACCCTATATTATACCATCAACTATGGCTTCCTGCCCGGAATAACCGGCGGCGATGGCGAGGAGCAGGATGTTTATATTCTGGGCGTATCGGAACCGCTGAAACAGTTCCGGGGCACCATCATTGGCGCGATTCGCCGGAGTGACGATAACGAGGACAAACTGGTGGCGGCTCCTGCCGGAATATGCTTTACTGCGGAAGAGATCCGGAATGCTACTGATTTTGTGGAAAAATACTTTGACAGCACTGTACAGTCTCTGTGGGAGGAATCATGAAATACTTTTTGCTGAGCTTTGACGATGGCACGGTCCATGACAGACGGTTTGTGGAACTGCTGAACCGGTATAAGATCCCCTGCACCTTCAATCTGAATTCAGGGCTGGAGGACTTTGTCTGGTATTTCGAAGGAAAGCCTGTGGTTCGTCAGCATCTTGCGGAGACGGTGGATCAGTACCGGGGGCATGAAATCGCCAGCCATTCCCTGACCCATCCCCGGCTGGAAACACTGCCGCCGCCCCGGCTGCGGCAGGAGGTGGAGGATGACTGTGCTGCGCTGATGCGGATCTTTGGTGTGGAGGAACTGGGCTTTGGCGTTCCTTTTACGGTTTGCTGCGAGCGGGAGATCCGCATCATCCGCCGCTTTGTCCGCTATATCCGCTTGTCGGAATACAGCGATTCCTTCGCTTTGCCGAAGGACCCATACCATATTCCCATCCACGCTCTGTACAACGATCCCGATGTCCGGCAGAAGATCGCCGCTTTTGCGGAAAATACCCTTGCAGATTCCCTGTTCGTTCTGGCAGGGCATTCCTATGAATTGGAATTCCACAATGACTGGGACGATATGGAATCCCTGCTGCAGTATATCCGGAGCTTCGGCTTTGAGATCATTACCACTATGGACTTTGTCAACCGTTGTTATCCATTATCCTGAGGAGGAATGTATTATGCACGAAATTCTGAAAAACCGCCGTTCCATCCGTAAGTATAAAGCTCAGCAGGTCAGCGATGCCCATCTGGATGCTGTTCTGGAGGCCGGCCTCTACACCCCCAGCGGCATGAATACTCAGAACACCTATATGGTCGCTGTCCGGGACAAGGCTACCCGGGATCAGCTGTCCCGGATGAACGCTGCCGTGATGGGCAGCCAGAGCGATCCTTTCTACGGTGCACCCTGTGTTGTTGTGGTGCTGGCAGAGCCGGAACGCTATACTGCCGTGGAGGACGGCGCACTGGTGATGGGTACTCTGATGAACGCTGCCTACGAGATCGGCCTGGGCAGCTGCTGGATCCACCGTGCCCGGCAGATGTTTGAAAGTGAGGAGGGCAAGGCCCTGCTGCGCAAATGGGGCATGCGGGAGGATCTCATTGGCGTGGGCAACTGCATCCTGGGTTATCCCGATGAAGACCCCGCACCCAAGCCCAGAAGAGAAGGCCGCATCATTAAAGTATAAAAGGAAAAGGCTGCCGTTATACGGCAGCCTTCTTTTCGTTCATAAGGAAAATGGCGAACAGGGAACTGATCAGCAGCAGATAGGGATAGAACAAATACTGCATGATCTGGAAAGCGGAGATGGTCAGCCCCATTTCCGCACATGCAGAGATGGCTACCAGCATCTGGGCACCATAGGGGATCACGCCCTGGAAGATGCAGGAGAAGGTATCCAGAATACAGGCGGCCCGTTTGGGGCTGATGCCGTAATCCCGGCTCATTTCCTTGGCGATGGGGTTGGCCATAACGATCGCCACAGTATTGTTGGCGGTGGCAATGTCCATGGCGCCCACCAGAAGACCCATACCCAGCTGGCCGCCCTTATTGCCGTGGAAGGCTCTGCGGATGAAGCTGAGCAGTGCGTCAAAGCCGCCGTAAACACGGATCAGGGAACACATGGCAGCCACCAGAATGGCAACCATGCTGGTCTCGAACATGCCGGCAGCGCCGGTGCCCATGGCGGACAGCAGATGGATGGCCTCAATCTGACCGGTCAGCAGCATGATCAGCGCGCCGGAGGCAATGCCGGCCAGCAGCACCACGAACACATTGATGCCCACGATACCGCCCACCAGCACCAGCAGATAAGGAAGGATCAGGATCAGATCATAGTTGCCGGAGAAAACAGCAGCGGTGCCGCTCATGGAGGAACATACCAGGATCAGCACCAGTGCACAGATGGCAGCGGGGAGGGCGATAAAGAAATTGCCTCTGAATTTATCTTTCATGGCGCAGCCCTGACCATTACAGGCGGCAATGGTGGTATCGGAAATGAAGGAAAGATTGTCGCCGAACATGGCGCCGCCCATAACGGAGGCAACGCACAGGGGTGCAGCAAATCCGGCTGCCTGGCTGACTTCCACCGCAATGGGTGTCAGCAGAGTGATGGTGCCGACAGAGGTGCCCATGGCAGTGGAAACGAAACAGGCCACCACAAACAGAACGGCAACAGCATACTGGGCGGGGATCATATCCAGCAGAAAGTAGGCAACGCTCTGGGCGCTGCTGCGGCCCACAACACCCACGAAAGCGCCTGCTGTCAGGAAGATCAGCAGCATGGTAATGATGTTCTTGTCACCTACGCCCTGTCCCATGACGGAGAGCTTTTCATCAAAGCTGAGGCTGCGGTTTTGCAGACAGGCCACCAGAATAGCAGCCAGAAACGCAATAATGATGGGAACGTTGTAAAAACCCATGGGGATCTTCATGCCGTACTCAAACAGCAGGCCAAGTCCCAGATAAATACCCAGAAAAACACCGATGGGCAGCAGCGCAATGGGATTTCCCTTTTTCATTTCTTTCCTCCAAAGATATTTGTTTTTTCTGTGAACACTTATAAAATCTATCACATTTTGCAGCCAAAGTCAAGAAATGGAGGAAAATGCAGCATGGTTATTCCTGTTTTTGCAGCAAAGAGAGTCCGGCGCACGCAAGGCCGATGCCAAGAAGAGATACCGCATCGGTCATGGCGATTTTCTTCATGGCAGAAAGAACCGTTACCGCAACCCCCATGGCTACCGGCATGGCTTTCAGGATCAGGGGGATGATTCGGGAAAAATCAGATTTTGTTGTTTTGGGAACACTGGTCCCGGAGCCCATCAACTGATCCACAGTTATACCGAAAAGTTCCGCCAGGTGGGGCAGAACAGAAATATCAGGGCAGCTAAGGTCCCGCTCCCATTTGGAAACAGCTTTGTCGGTTACGCCCATTTTTTCTGCCAGCTCTGCCTGCGTCATACCCTTTTCCTTCCGAAGTGTGGCAATGCGCTGGCCCATGGAAGTGTTGTTCATAAAAATGCCTCCTTGCTTTGTTTGCAATATTTTAGCAATTGAAGTACACGAAATCAAGAAACCGGTGGTTTCCCTTTGGAAACCACCGGTTTACAGGTTAGATTCGGTAAATCAGAGGATAGGTTATGCCAGGATGGGCTTCAGAGCATCGGCCAGAACCTTCTTCTGTGCCTCAGCCTCGGCCAGATCCTTGCCCAGGGTGGTGAAGTAGGTCTTGATCTTGGGCTCGGTGCCGGAGGGACGGACGATCACGGTAGCGCCGCCTTCCAGGCCGTAGACCAGAACGTTGGCTGCGGGCAGACCGGTTTCTTCGGTCTTCTTGTAGTCGGTGACCTTCACGACCTTGTAGCCGCCGATTTCCACAGGGGGCTTCTCGCGCAGACCGGCCATGATACCTGCCATCTTGTCCATGCCGCTGAGGCCGGGGAACTCGAAGGAGTC
>JAFQTF010000046.1 GCA_017409205.1 Oscillospiraceae bacterium
GCCAGCGTTCGTCCTGAGCCAGGATCAAACTCTCAAAAAATTGTATCTAAACTCCCGAAGGAGCTCAAATCAAGTTTTTGAATAATTTGCTTCTAGCAATAATTACTCAAGAATTTTCGTTGGCTGTTTTTGTTCGTCTTATACACGATTCTCAAACAATCCATTATAATTGTCCAAGGTGTTATAATTTGTCTTTACGTTATTCAATTTACAAGGTACAGACAGCTCGCTTTTCGCGGTCGCTCTTGCGTCCGCCGCGAACTGTTATATATTAGCACATCTCCAAGCTTTTGTCAAGAACTTTTTTCAAGTTTTTGAATTTTCTTTTTGATGTGATTTGTGCTCCAGGCGTTTGCCGTTCATCACACAACTTTTATATGATATCACACGAACTTCATTTTGTCAAGCACTTTTTTCTTGAAGTTTGAAGTTTTTTGTTTTATCAGCGCCGCTCTCGCGGACGGCTTGCATATATTACCACTGCAAATCCCGTTTGTCAAGCATTATTTTACAAATTTCCCATCTATTTTTTGTGCGTTTTATCAAAACACATTTGTCCGTGCTGTCCGGACGCTTTTTCTATTTTCTGCGGGAAAGTCCGCTGCTGATCTCCGTCAGGGCTTCTCCCGCATCGGCGCTGCTTTCCTCTTTCCGCGCCAGATCCCCCAGACTCACCATGCCGCAGAGCTTTCCGTTTTCCACCACCGGCAGCCGCCGGATCTGTTCGCGGCCCATCAGCTCCGCCGCTTGGGATACGTCCATATCCGGGCGGGCTGAGATCACCTGTGATGTCATAAGTTCCCGCACCATTGTTGAAGCCGGCTGGCGGCCCGCCGCCAGGCACCGTGTCACCAGATCCCGGTCTGTCACCAGTCCGCAGATCCGCCCGTTACTGCCGCAGACCGGCAGGATCCCGATATTATAGTGGGCCAGCGTTCTGGCCGCCACCGATGCCGTTTCATCCGGGTGAATTCGAATCACTGGATTGGTCATAACTTCCCGCAGTTTCATGGTCATTCCTCCTTTTGGCAGAGTTTTGCCGGACTCCCATGGAATTATTCCGGAAATCATGATAAAATGAAACCAGTGTATTCTTATGACGAGTATCACAGTAAAGGAGGTTGTGATTATGAAGCGAATGATTCCCTTCACCGCACTTTTTCTTTCCCTTGTCCTGCTTCTGGGGTGCAGTCCGGAACCGGCATTTTCCGGCTCTCTGGCCCAGCCGGTTTACCCGGAAATGGCCCCCTATCCCGATGAGTCCCGGTTCCTCCACCCCGGTACCGGCACCTTTGACAGCGAAGGGTTCAGCGCGGCTTACGATGCCTGGCAGACGGACCAGCGGCAGCAGCGAGACAGGCCCCGGGACTATGCCTCCGGCCTGAAAGATTATTTTCAGAAAGCAGTTCCCGCATTCCTTACCGGAGAGGAAAATCCGGTCTGCTCTCCCCTGAATGTGTATATGGCCCTCACCATGCTGTCTGAGATCACCGGCGGCACCAGCCGCCAGGAGATCCTGTCCCTTCTGAATGCAGACTCAGTGGAGGCCCTTCGCAGTCAGGCCGGGCATGTCTGGAATGCCCACTATTGCAATGACGGCGCATCTGCTTCGATCCTGGCCAATTCCCTCTGGCTGGACAATGGACTGGCTTATTCGGCAGATGCAGTGAATCGTCTGGCAGAAAGCTATTATGCCTCGGTATTCCAGACCGATCTGGGCAGTGAAGAGGGCAACCGGCTGCTGCGTCAATGGCTGAATGACCAAACCCATGGTCTTCTGAAGGAGCAGGCCCAAAATCTGAGTCTGGCCCCTCAGACAGTGCTGGCTATGGCCTCCACCATGTATTATCGCGCCAAATGGTCCGAGGAATTCCGTTCCGAAAACAATACCGAGGATACCTTCCACTGTCCTGACGGTGACCGGACAGTGACCTTCCTGCAACAGGAGCTGAGCTACGGCCCCTACTACTGGGGTGACGATTTTGGCGCTGTGGCTCTGGGACTGGAAGATGGCAGTAGGATGTGGCTGATTCTTCCTGACGAGGGGAAAGGTCCCGCCGATCTTCTGTCCGACGGCGCAGCCATGGATCTGGTTCTGGGCGGCTGGCGGGAAACCGGGGCGCAGAAATCTCTTCGGATCCATCTGCGCCTGCCAAAATTTGATGTGTCTTCCGATATCCGGCTTGAGGATGCGTTCCGGAAACTGGGAGTCACCACCGTTTTCAATCCGGATGCAGCCGATTTCTCCCCTATCCTTCCGGAGCAGGCCGCCTGGCTGGATACTGTGAACCACGCCGCCCGGGTGAAGATCGATGAGGAGGGCGTAGAAGCCGCCGCCTACACCGTCATGGCGGTTTGCGGTGCTGCCATGCCTCCGGAGGATGAGATGGATTTCGTGCTGGACCGACCCTTCCTGTTCTTTATCACCAGCCAGGATGACCTGCCCCTGTTTGCCGGCATCGTCCATACACCATAAGCGCCATCTTTATGCCGCAAAAAGCGCCTGTCGCAAGACAGGCGCTTTCATATATTATATAGTATATTATTTCACCAGCAGCTCGGCGATCTGGATGGCGTTGGTTGCAGCGCCCTTGCGGACCTGATCACCGCAGCACCACAGGCAGATGCCGCAGTCATCGGTCAGGTCGGGACGGATACGGCCCACAAATACGATATCCTGATCAGAAGTCTCCAGCGGCATGGGATAGCGCTTGTTTGCCAGGTCATCCACCAGCAGGCAGCCGGGGGCCTTGGCAATGGCTTCTCTTACCTGCTCCACAGTGACAGGCACATCAAAGTGGCAGGACACGGAAATGGAATGGCTGCGGACAACGGGCACACGGACACAGGTACAGCTGACCTTCAGATCGGGCAGGTGCATGATCTTCCGGCCCTCGTTCTGCATTTTCATTTCCTCGCTGGTGTAGCCCTCGAAAGCCTCACCGCCGATCTGGGGGATCAGGTTGTAGGCAATCTGATGGGAGAAGATCTTCGGCTCATAGGTCTTGCCTTCCCGGAGGGCTTCCACTTCGTTCATCAACTCAATGGGGCCGCCTGCACCTGCACCGGAAACAGCCTGATAGGTAGAGGCGGTCATGGTGCGGATGGGAGAGATGGCGTTCAGGGCATTGACAGCGGTGATGGTGATGATGGTGGAGCAGTTGGGGTTGGAGATGATGCCGTTGTGCCAGGAAACATCCTCGGGATTTACCTCAGGCACGATCAGGGGCACCTTGGGATCCATGCGGAAAGCAGAGGAATTGTCCACGAACACAGCGCCGGCCTTGACGATGGCGGGAGCAAACTGCTTTGCAATGGCATTTTCGGCAGCGCCCAGAACAATATCCACACCTTCAAAGGCAGAATCGCAGGCTTCCTGAATGACAACCTCTTCACCCCGGAAGGAAACCGTCTTGCCCGCACTTCTGGCAGATGCCAGGGAAATCAGTTTGCCCACGGGAAAATCCCGCTCCTGCAGGATCCGGATCATTTCCTGACCCACGGCGCCGGTGGCGCCCAGAATGGCTACGGTATAAAGCTTCATAGAATTATTCCTCCTGCTTACTTCACATTTACGAAGCTGTTGTACAGCACCTTGATGGCGTTGTCAAAATCTTTGTTATCCACGCCGAAGATGATGTTCAGTTCGTCGGGACCCTGGTTGATCATGCGGATATTGATGCCGCTTTCGCCCAATGCGGCGAAGATCTTACCGGAAATACCGGGGCGGAAGGCCATCTTCCGGCCAACAGCCGCAACCACAGCGATATTATGGTGGACTTCCAGGGTATCGGGTTCAGCCTCCAGCTGGATCTCGGACATAATGGTATAGAGTTCCTTTTCGATGGCCTTGGTAGGCAGTACCACAGAGACATTGTCGATGCCGTTGGGCACATAGTCCACAGAAATCTTATGCCGCACCAGCACCTTCAGAACCTTGTACAGAACGCCCACCTGATTGCTCATGCCCCGCTTGCTCAGGGAAATGATGGAGAAATCCTTCTTTCCGGTGATACCGGTGATGAACCGGTCAGGGTCATGGTCACCCTCGAAATGCTCCTGGATCATGGTGCCGGGAGCCTGGGGATCATTGGTATTGCGGATATTCACAGGAATGTTCTTCTCGCGGACAGGGAAAATGGAGTCCTCGTGGAGCACCTGGGCGCCGGAGTAGCTCAGCTCCCGCAGTTCATCATAGGTGACCTCAGGAATGGCCTGGGGATTGGGTACGATCCGGGGATCGGCCATAAGGATGCCGGAAACATCGGTCCAGTTTTCATAGACATCTGCTTCCAGGGCAGCAGCTGCCAGAGAGCCGGTGATGTCACTACCGCCGCGGCTGAAGGTATGGATGGAACCATCAGGCATGGTGCCGTAGAAGCCGGGGATCACTGCGCCCACGCCGGGGGTCATCTGCTCCTGCAGAGCGGCATAGGACTCCTCCTGATTCACGGTGCCATCCATGTTGAACTTCACCCAGTCGGCAGCATCGATGAACCGGAAGCCCAGGTAAGCAGCCATCAGCTTGGCGGAGAAATACTCGCCACGGCTCACCAGTTCTTCCCGGGAGACCTGCTTGGCGGCCACCCGCTGCTTCAGCTCCTGCAGCTCCGGCTCCAGGTCGATGTTCAGATTAAGAGCGTTCTGGATGCCCAGGTAGCGGGATTTGATCATATCAAAGATCAGGCTGCAGTCCACACCGTACTTCACATGGGAATAGCACAGGTACAGCAGGTCGGTCAGCTTATGGTCACCGCTGAACCGCTTGCCGGCGGCGGAAACGACGACAACACGACGTTCCGGGTCTGCCAGCAGAATCTCCCGAACTTTCCGGTACTGGCCGGCATCTGCCATGGAGCTGCCACCAAATTTTACAACTTTCATTTTCTTTCCTTCTTTCCAACGGGAAGCCCGTATATGGTTGATATCCGGGCGGTGGTCAGCCGCCCGGGATGTTTATTCTGCAATGGCCGCGATGAATACGCCGGGATTTTCCTTCCGCCAGGCGTGCATTTCATCAACACTGACATTTTTCACGATAACCGCATCGCCCCAGGTTTCGTCAGCTGCGCCGGGCCAGCTGCCCCGGACATACCAGGTCAGCGCCTCGGAATTGTCCACATCCACGCTCTCGCCATAGGTGCTGTAGAAACCCCTGCCCTCCAGCAGATCCACCAGATCCTGCACCACATTGTATGCGGTGGGATACCGGCCTGCGCCCTGGCCGTAGAAGCTCATACGTCCGGAGGTATCGCCCACCAGCGTGATCAGGTTGTAATTCATGGGCACATTGGCCTCCAGCGCGTTGCTCTTCACCAGGGTGGGATGAACATAGACGCTGTATTTGCCGTCCAGATGCTTGCCGGTGGAGATCAGCTTGCAGACATAGCCATGGGCCTTGAAATTCTCCACATCGGCGGCGGAAATGGCACTGATGCCCGCCACAGGAACCTGATCCCGGTTCAGGCTGACGCCGAAGGCGATATTGGAGGACAGGATCACCTTGTGCCAGGTGTCGATGCCATCCACATCGGTGGAAGGATTGGCTTCCGCATAGCCCAGGGCCTGAGCCTCCTTCAGCACGTCGTTGTAGTCAAGACCCAGCCGGGTCATGTTGTCGAGAATGTAGTTGCAGGTGCCGTTCATGATGCCGCCCACCTGATAAATGGTCTGCACCCGGCGGGAACGCTCCACTTCGCTGAGCCAGCCGATACCGCCGCCCACGGCTGCGGTGCAGCGGAACTTGAGGCCCTTTTCCTTTGCCAGAGGCAGCAGCTCATCATAGCAGGACGCCACCAGAGCCTTGTTGGAGGTGACGATATGCTTGCCGGCCTCCATAGCAGCGCGGACAAATTCGTAGGCAGGATGGACGCCGCCCATGGCCTCCACCACGGTATCGATGGTATCGTCTGTGAGGATATCGTTAAAATCCTTTGTCACCACCGCATCCGGCAGGGATACCTCTTCCAGGCAGCAAACCTTGACCACTTCAATGTCAGGTTTGGATGCAACGATATCATAAACGCCGCGGCCCACAACGCCGAAGCCAAGCAAACCGATTCTCATGAATTTACCCTCCGTTATCCGCCGCATTTTTGTACGGGCCTACAAAGAAATGTATCTCCGTCAAAAACACTTGCATTTTCACGAAAAACAGTATATCATATACCCATTCAAATTTCAACTGCATAAAACGCAAACCTTCCCCCGGGTTTTTCCTGGTTTTTGTGCAATTCGTAATACAATCCACCGAATTCAGGAGGTTCCTATGTTATATCATTCCACCCGTAGCGATAACGCAGCCGTAGACAGCGCCCAGGCGGTGCTGGAGGGTCTGGCCCCCGATGGCGGCCTGTATATGCCTGTTTCCCTCCCCAATTTTGACTGGAAGGCCTGTCTCAAGGGTTCTTCCATGGATATGGCCACTGCCATTCTTTCTGCCCTGCTGCCGGATATCCCCAATATGCCGGAGCTGGTGAAGAAGGCCTACACCGGAAAGTTTGAGACCGAAGATCTGACCCCCACTGTGTGCGTGGGCGATTTTCATGTGCTGGAGCTGTTCCGGGGCCCCACCTCAGCCTTTAAGGACGTGGCCCTTTCCATGCTGCCCCAGCTGCTGACCGCAGCCAAAACCGCCAAGGGCATGGACAAGGACATTCTGATCCTCACCGCCACCTCCGGCGACACTGGCAAGGCCGCTCTGGAAGGCTTCCACGATGTGGATGGCATCCGGATCTGCGTCTTCTATCCCTACGGCGGCGTTTCTCAGGTGCAGCGGGCCCAGATGGTGACCCAGGAAGGCAGCAACGTGGCCGTCTGCGCTGTATATGGCAACTTTGACGACGCCCAGACCGGCGTGAAGAACATCTTCGCCGCCTGCCAGGGCAAGGAGCTGCCTTACGCCCTGTCCTCTGCCAATTCCATCAACATCGGCCGGCTGGCCCCTCAGGTGATGTACTACTTCCGGGCTTACCGGGATCTGCTGGATGCCGGCAAGATCCGCCTTGGTGACGAAGTGAACTTCTCCGTCCCCACCGGCAACTTCGGCGATATTCTGGCAGGCTATCTGGCAAAGAAGCTGGGGTTGCCTGTGGGCAAGCTGATCTGCGCCTCCAATGCCAACAATGTCCTCACGGATTTCATCACCACCGGCACCTATGACAAGCGCCGCCCGCTGCTGAAAACCACCTCCCCCTCCATGGATATTCTGGTATCCAGCAATCTGGAGCGGCTGCTGTATCTGCTCAGCGGTGACACCGGACTGGTAGCCGCCCTTATGAAGCAGCTGAATACAGAAGGCTTCTACACCGTGCCCGATGATCTGAGGGCAAAGATCCAGGCAGAATTCTGCTGCGGCTGCTGCGATGACCAGCGGGCTGATGAAGTCATGGGCCGTGTCTACCGGGAGCTGGGCTACCTCTGCGATCCCCACACCGCCGCCGGCTGGGCTGCCGCCGAGGACTATACTGCCGCAACCGGCGACAGCCGTCCCATGGTGGTCTTGTCCACCGCCTCTCCCTATAAGTTCCCCGTTGCCGTGCTGACTGCCATCGGCGGTGATACCAGCGGTGACGAATTCCAGCAGATGGAGCGGCTCAGCGCCATCTCCGGCGTGGCTATTCCCAAAAACCTTGCGGGATTGCAGGGCAAGGAAGAACGGCACCCCGGCGTCATCGAGAAGGACGCCATGCTGGATTATGTCCTGAACCTGTAAGCAATGCTGTTCGCAGGGCGGGGTATTGCCCCGCCCTACATATTCTATTGGAGACTGTTTTATGAAAAAAGTAACCATCCGTGTTCCCGCCACCACCGCCAATCTGGGCCCCGGATTTGACGCCTTCGGCTGCGCACTGGGACTCTACACTGATGTGACCTTTGAGGAAACGGATTTCGGCCTGGAAATCACCGGCTGCCCCGAGGAATTCACCGGACCGGACAATCTGGTATATGTGTCTTACTGCGCGGTTTTAAACACCATGAGCGAGGAAGTCCGTGGCGTGAAGATCCACATCGACGCCCATATCCCCATCTGCCGGGGTCTGGGTTCCTCTGCCGCTCTGCTGGTAGCCGGCGCCATGGGCGCCAACGTGCTGCGCGGCAACAAGCTGTCCACCCAGGGGCTGCTGAACATTACCAACGCCATGGAAGGTCACCCCGATAATCTGGCGCCCGCCTTCTACGGCGGACTCACCGCCTCTATGGTGGACAACGGTCTGCCGGTCACTGTGAATTTCCCGCTGCATCCCGACTGGGAATTTGTGGCCCTGATCCCGGATTTTGACCTGCCCACCACCCTGGCAAGATCCGTCCTGCCGGAGCAGATCAACCGGGCTGACGCCATCTACAATGTTTCCCATGGCACTCTGGTGCTGAAGGCACTGGAACTGGGCGACGAAAAGCTGCTGCGCACTGCCATGCAGGATCGGCTCCACCAGAACTACCGGAAAAAGCTGATCCCGGACTACGAAAAGATCGAAGCGCTGGTCCGCACCACCGGCGCAGGCTTCTGCCTCTCCGGTGCCGGCCCCACCCTGCTGTGCATCACCCGGCATCCCCAGCTGGAGGAAACACTGGCAAAAAAGCTGGACAGTATCACGGAACGCAACTGGCAGATGCTGCCGCTGCACGTGGAATTTCAGGGTGCTCACGTCATTGCCGTGGAAGAATAAAAAACAGATCCCCGGTCAACAAGGCAGGCGCTCATATTATGTTAAACAGTCACAGCGGGTTTTCTGCTGTGACTGTTCTTGTATATACAGGTAAATTATGATATGATTGAATTGATTAATCAAGTTTGAATTTGGCAAAAGAGGTTGGCTGAATGAAGAAATGGAATGTTTTTGTCAACGTGCTTATATGTGTATCATTGGGTTTCTGGGCAATACAGGCGTTGCTGTCGTATCATAACTACACACGTCATGTTGAATTGTATGCTGCAGAGGGTTGGCTCTGGTACACAGATGTTTTTATGTGGGGTAAGTATATTATTCCGCTGGTAGTTGTGTGCTTCCTTGCAAAGTTCATTTTCCGCAGAAAGTAAGCTTATTCCAGTTTGTCAAAGGAGTGGATCCTGTGAAAAAGTATTTTACGAAGTTTTGTGCCGCATGGGGCGGCTGTCTGGTTGGTTTCTGGGTCTGGTCACTGGATACCACCATTGGATACTTGTTTTTCATGTTCGGTATCCTTTTACTTGCCGGTTCGTGGATCTCAGCTTCCAGAAATGCGAAAAAAGATAAGAACGAAAAGTAAATTCCGATTTGGCCAACCGTGTGAGCGTACTTTTATACACGCTTCGGTGCCGTGCATTTGATTCAGTCCCCCCGGCCCTTCCTTTGGGATCGCCGGGTATATACGACCGCTGCATGGCACATTAGCATAAGAAACGGAGCATATCTGTACAGATATGCTCCGTTAACTGTTTTTACAGACGCCGTCCAATCGCCGGGACTCTGTTATTGCGCCGTATCAAAGGTGATCCGCACATGATACTGCCGCTGGTCCTCCGGATTCAGCGCAGCTTCCAGACCGCTGCGGATAGCCTCCTCCTGCCCCTGCAAGTCCGGGGGCAGCGCCGCATCAAACACCAGATTCATGTGGCTCTTACCCGGGATCATCCGGAAATCATGGATCCGGAGTCTGGGATCCCGGCTACACAGAAGCCGGGCGACCCGCTCCTTCATGGCTGTGAGAAGAGGGTCATCCGTAACCACAGGATCGTAATGGATCACCAGATGGATGCCATGGCTCAGCAGACATTCCCGCTCCAGCGCATCAATCACATCGTGGCAGGCGAGGGGTTCTTCCCGGCTGTCCATCTCCACATGGAGGCTGGCATACTGCCGGCCCGGGCCATAGTCATGGACCATCAGATCATGATAGCCCAGCACCTTTGGATGCTCCTGCACATAGTCCACGATCTTCTGCCGCAGCTCCGGGTCGGCGCCTTCTCCCAGCAGGGGAGAAATCGTCTCCCTGGCCAGCTGCCAGCCGCTGTACAGAATGAAGACCGCAACAGCAAGACCCATGATGCCGTCCACCCGCAGATCAAAAACCGACTCCACTACTCCCGCCGCCAGGACTGCCAGGGTGGCAATGCAGTCATTGCGGCTGTCTGCCGCCGCTGCCAGCAGCGCCGTGGAATGAATGTGGTTTCCCAGCTTCCGGTTGAAGGCAAAGAGCCACAGCTTTACGCCAATGGATGCCATCAGCACTGCTGCAGTCACTCCGGAAAAGGCCACCGGCACCGGATGCAGGATCTTCTCCACAGAGGTTCTGGCCAGCTCGAAGCCGATGAGCATAATCATCACCGCTACTGCCAGACCGCTCAGATACTCAAACCGGGCGTGTCCATAGGGATGATGGGCATCTGCCGGTTTTTCCGCCAGCCGGAAACCTACCATCGTCAGAATGGAGCCGGAGGCATCCGAAAGATTGTTCATGGCGTCGGCAGTGATGGACACGGAACCGGAAAAGATGCCCACCAGAATCTTTCCCAGAAACAGCAGCGCATTGGCACAGATGCCGACACCGCCGCTCAATGTACCCGCAGCGGTGCGAACCCGGCTGTCCGGGGTGCCGTCGAATCCCGGAACAAAGCGTTTCAGAAGCAGATTTGTCATGCCGTTCCTCCAGATTTCTGTCGTATGTCAGTTTGTTGACAACTCTACTTTCGGTAGAGTATCACCATCTACCATCCGGGGAACGGTATTTTGTCCTGTTCTCCGGTATTTAGGGTGATTTTTTCCCAGCTATCCTGTATGATGAGGGAGCAAATCGGATTCCTGTCATGATATCATGATTTTGCCCATTTGTCTATTCTATCCTTATGGAGTGTGTTTTATGTCCTATCAAATCATAACCGATTCCTGCTGTGACTTTACTGAAGCGCAGTACCGGGAACTGAACGTTGCCTGCGCGCCCCTGACCGTTACCTACAAAGGAGAAAGCCACAGTAATTTTTCCGATCCTGCCGCCGTCAGGGCATTCTATGATGAACTGCGCAACGGCGTGACGGCCACCACTTCTGCCGTGAATCCTGACGGCTGGGCAGAACGGATGGAAGACGCCCTGAAGCAGGACCAGGATGTGCTGGCTCTGGCCTTCTCCTCCGGCCTTTCCACCACCTATCAGTCCGCGGTCATCGCCGCCAAGGAGCTGCGGGAAGTCTATCCCCACCGGAAAATCCTGGTGGTGGACACCCTCTGCGCCGCCCTGGGGCAGGGCCTGCTGGTCTATCTTGCCTGCAAGCACAGAGATGCAGGCATGGACATCGATGCGCTCTGCAATTGGGTGGAGGAAAATAAGCTGAAGGTCTGCCACTGGGTCACTGTGGATGATCTGTCCCATCTGAAACGGGGCGGCCGCATCAGCGCAGCCACCGCCATGGTGGGCACCATGCTGAATATCAAGCCCATCATCTATGTGGACAACGACGGCCACCTGATCAACACCGCCAAAGTCCGGGGCCGAAAGGCCGCCATGGAACTGCTGGCCGCCAAGCTGGGAGAAACCGGCACGGATCTGGACACCGTGTTCATCGCCCACGGCGACTGTCCGGAGGATGCCGCCACACTGGAAGCCATTGTAAAAGAAAAGCACGGCGTGAAGAATGTCATCACCGGCTATGTAGGTCCTGTCATCGGCGCCCATACCGGCCCCGGCGTGCTGGTTCTCTTTTTCATGGGAAACCACAGATAAGATGTCAAAAGCTGTCCGCTTTCCTTTTCGAAAGATAAATGATCGTTTAGCTTACGAACGTTTTGTCTGTACTTTTCTTGCTCCGGCGGATTATCATAGTAAGTGCAACACCTTGAAGACAATAAAATAGCAACTCATTTGGGAACCTGCTATACTGGTAAGTGACCAAACAAACCTAAGACAGGAGGTATCCCTCGTGAGTTGCTA
>JAFQTF010000047.1 GCA_017409205.1 Oscillospiraceae bacterium
CAGGTGAACAACCTGGGTAACGCCCTCCTGTTCACACTGCTGATGCATGTGCAGGCCTGGGTCTGGCTGCCGCTGGTGATCGCCATCGCGCAGCTGATCATCCTGGTGGTATTCACCATCGAGGAGAAGGATTCCATCCCCCTGACGGACAGCAACTGGCGACTGCTGGGCGGCGTGCTGGCGATCATCGCCGTCGCTTTGATGCTCCTGCCCGCTCATGTGGTGAATGTGCCGGACAGCGTGACCGCCACCCCTGCGGACGCTGCCGCGATGAACCGCAGCCTCTCCCTGCTGGACGAGGCCCTGGGCAAGGAAGCCAACCTTCAGACCATCGGCGCGGAAAATGCCGTCTTTGCCGATGTCCTCACCGGTGATCTGGCTGCGCTGGAGCCCTACTCCGCCGATGCGACCAACATCAAGGGTATCTTCATCATCAAGACCGTCACCACCGCCCCCAGCATGATGCTGCTGGCCGGCGCTGCGCTGCTGATCCTCGCGCTGATCCTCAGCCTCATCAAGCCTGTTGACCGCTGGTTCGCGGTGTGCTGCGAGGTGCTGGCGCTGGTGCTGGTATGCGCCTCCGTCCTGGGCCTGATGACCATCAGCGACGGTGACATGTTCACCTCCGCTACCCGCCAGTTGTCCAAGCTGGGCCTGGGCTGCATCACCTTCGCCCCCCTGCTGATGGCATTGCTGACCCTCGCAAGCGCCCTGTGCGGCATCATGAGCATCCGCACCGCCAATGCACCCTACTTCGTCAATCCCATCCCCGAGAAGCAGCGTCTGCGCGTGGTGGCCATCCTGCTGGTGGTCGTCTCCATCGGCCTGATGCTGGCTCCCGGCGTGACCTTCTCCTTCACTAAGCCCGGCATGAACAAGGTGCAGTCCACCGCTTCCTTGTCCGGTGCTGAAGCGATGATCTTCTCCACCCCCGAAGACATCCTCTCCCCCAAGTCCACCCAGGGCAAGGCCCTCTACTCCGAAAAGGCCTCCAAGAACGGCAACCTGACCGACGCTGACGTCGCGGACATCATGTCCGGCCTGACCCGCACCTACGGCATTCTCACCTGGGTGAGCGTGCTGGTCACCATCGCCGCACTGGTCATGGTGCTCCTGCGCAAGAGCAAGAAGGCGACCATCGCCCTGCTGCTGGCCGTGGCGGTGCTGCGCGGCGTGACCTGGCTGGTCATGACGGTGCAGATGCCCAAGGTCATGGGTTCCGCCGCGGGTTCCATGTGCCTGTTCGGCTCCATCCCCGTGCTGATCTTCGCAGCCTTCTTCTCCTGGTTTGCCGACCATGAGGAGCTGCCCAAGAAGTACAAGCTCTTCCTGATGATGCTGCCCTTCCTGGTGGCGGTGTTCCTGTTCAGCTACCTGCCGCTGTACGGCTGGAGCTACGCCTTCTTCAACTACAAGTTTGGCACGCCCATGTCCGAGCAGGAATTCGTGGGCTTCAAGTGGTTCACCGAGCTGATCACCAATCAGGGTCACCGTGACAACATCATCCGCGTGATGAAGAACACCTTCGGCATGTCCGGCCTGGGCCTTGCGACCAGCTGGATGCCCATGGCCTTCGCCATCTTCCTCAATGAGATCGGTAACGCCCGCTTCAAGAAGTTCGTGCAGATCTTCACGACCCTGCCCAACTTCATCTCCTGGGCGCTGGTCTTCTCCTTCGCACTGGCCCTGTTCGCCATGGATACCGGCATCTTCTCCAAGTTCATGCTGGGCATCGGCGCGATCGACCAACCCGTGGCATGGCTGAACTCCGGCGAGCACATGTGGCTCAAGATGTGGGGCTGGGGCACCTGGAAGGGCTTGGGCTGGGGCGCCATTATGTACCTGGCTGCTATCTCCGGCATTGACCAGGAGCTTTACGAGGCCGCTCAGGTGGACGGTGCCGGCCGCTGGGCCAAGATCCGTTACATCACCCTGCCCGGCCTGCTGCCGACCTTCTTCGTGCTGCTGATGCTGAACATCTCCAACATCCTCAGCAACGGCATGGATCAGTACCTGGCCTTCCAGAACAGCATGAACAAGAACACCATCGAAGTGCTGGATCTGTATGTGTACAACATCACCATCGCCTCCGGCGGTACGACGCTGTACTCCTTCGCCACGGCCATCGGCATCCTCAAGACCATCGTCAGCGTGACGCTGCTCTTCTCCGCGAACTTCGCCTCCAAGAAGCTCCGCGGCGAGTCCATCATGTAAGGAGGTGCGAAACATGACGAACGCTAAGAACAAAAAGCCGCAGGACATGAATCGCCCTCGCCACATCAAGCTCTCCAAGGGCGACATCATCTTCAACATCATCAACTACACTGTCTTCGCACTGATCACCCTTGCTTGTCTCTTCCCTTTCTACTACCTGTTCATCAACACCATCTCCTCCAACGAGCTGGTGCGCCTGGGTAATATCCAGCTTTACCCCCAGGAGATCCACTTTGAGAACTATGTGCAGGTCATGAAGATCCCCGGCATCATGGACGCGCTCTTTGTCTCCGTCGCCCGTACCGTCCTGGGTACACTGTGGACGGTGGCCGGCTGTGCCTTCCTGGGCTACCTGGTCACCAAGCAGGAGATGTGGCTGCGCAAGGTCTGGTACCGCCTGATCATCATCACCATGTACTTCTCCGCAGGCCTCATCCCCTGGTACATGAACCTGCGCAGCCTGGGCTTCCTGGATAATTTC
>JAFQTF010000048.1 GCA_017409205.1 Oscillospiraceae bacterium
CCACTCAGGCAGCTTCTCCTGGATCTCGCCCTTCATGACGGCGACCTTGCCGGGGATGATCAGGGTGCGGTTCTTGATCTTGTTAGCGATGTCCAGCTCATCGAAGGTCTTCTTGATGGTGGAGGAGGACAGCTTGCCGGCGGCCCAGGCAGTCAGAACGGACATGCCGGAAGCGTCGGTGATGATCAGGTTGACAGGCTGGCCGGAGCGCTCCAGTTCGCCGGAGACCAGGAAGTAGGTCAGAGCGAAGTCGACAGTCAGAGCGCAGGGGCTGTTCTCGTCGGCGCCGTTCAGGGGGTAGATCTTGGCTTCCACCTTCATGGGCTTCTGAGGATCGGTGAAGATGTTCTGACGCAGGCCGTACAGAGGCAGAGCCTGAGCGTAGGACATGTTGGACATAACGATGATGGAAGCGTACTTCTCGATGAACATGGAAGCCAGAGCGGTCTGCAGGCGGTCGTCGCCCTTGGCGATCTTGGCCAGGTTCACGATGGAGGGATAGCCGAAGGTACGGTCTTCCTGCTTCAGAGCGGTACGGCGAACCAGAACAGCGTTGGCCAGAGTCTCCTTGGCGTTGGCGCCGGTGACGTCCAGGATCAGGTTCTTGTTGCCCTTGCCTTCCAGCTTCTTGACGGTGTCGTACAGGTCGGAGATGTTCTCAGCCCAGACACCCAGAGTGACGCCAGCCTTGGTGGCGACTTCGTTCATAGCTTCCCAGTTTGCGGGGGTAGCGCCGTCCAGGATGACGTTCTTGCCGGCAACAGCCAGGGCAGCCTTGGCGCACTCAACATCCCAGCACTCCAGGATCAGGGTACGACCGGTAGCGGCAGCCTTCTTGACCAGCTCGGCATAGACAGCGGGATCGGTCTGCTTGTTGGCCAGGAAAATGGACTCAACATACATACGCTCGCCGATACGCTCGTAGTCGATCTTGGCAATGTCAGCCAGCTTTGCGTCCACATCGGGGCACTCGGTGCAGATGGAGACAGCAAACAGGTTCTTGTTGACCAGAGTCTTCTCGTGACGATACAGGACAGTCTCGCCGCCCAGCTTGTAATCGCCAACGGTAATGGTCTTCATCAGGGGAGCGGTGGCAGAGTTCAGGGTTGCCAGAGCTTCCTCAGAGAAGTAGGGGCACTTGTCCAGAGACACTGCGCCCTGGGCCACCTTCATGCAGAATGCCATACAGGTGGGGCTGCCGCACTCCTTACAGTTCTTCTTAGGAGACAGCTTAAAAATATCCAGACCTTTCAGAGCCATTGTAAGTATCCTCCTTCCGATTAGACGAGTTCAGTGATGAACTTCTTGATGGTAGCCACAGAAGCGGGATGACGCAGAACAACAGCGTCAGCGCCGCCGGTCAGGTCAGCTGCTGCGGTAGCGATTTCCATGGTGATGGCTCGCTCTTCCTGGCAGCCCCATGCGGGCTCATCTTCTTCAGTTGCAGAGGATTCCTTGACGCCCCAGGTGTCGTTGCAAACGGCAGCCAGGATGGGCATCTGCAGGTCAGCATCGGACTGCTGCAGGGCAGCCAGACGGATACGGTCGAAGGTGGAAGCGGCGTACTCATAGCCGTAACCAACAGCGGCGGTACCGATGTCCATAACGACGTTCTCAGGATTGACATTCAGGCCCTTCAGCATGATGTTCAGCTGCTTGGCCAGGTTGATGTCATCAGCGGTCTCAGCGCCCAGCTTCTGGCCGTTTGCCAGAGCGACGGAAGCGCCGACGGTCTTGTAGTTTTCGTTCTTGGCAGCCATGAACAGAACGTTCTTGCCGGCCAGAGCTTCAGCCAGAGCAGCCAGCAGTTCGCTGTCCTTCTCCACGTTCTTGCAGCCCATGACAACGATAGGCTTGGTGACGACCTCAGCAACAGCCTTTGCATCGGCAACGCACTCAGCAACAGAGCGGTTTGCGCCGTTGGGGTCTGCGCCTGCGAAGTTCAGGCAGATGAAGTCGCAGCCATCGACAGACTCAGCCTTCTTGGCGTAGTCAGCCATGGTGGTGCAGCCAGCATAGAATTCCTTCAGGCTGGCAACTTCCCACTGGGAAGCCAGATCGGAGACCTCCAGGCCGATCTTGGGTGCGTTTTCGATAGCAGCATCGAAGGTGTAGAACGGCATCACATTCTGGCCGCCGATGACGATTGCCTTGTCACCGGTACCCAGAGTCACGGCATTGATCTTGCCGCTGAAGGGAGCCGTCTTAGGAGTGAAAGCCATAATTGATTATCCCCCTTGAAATAATTTGGATTACGAAATAAGTAATATATAATAATGCAATATGCAAAGCGCATAATGCAGAATTATCATCTTTCTGTCATTGCGAACCCGCGCAATGACATGCGCATTTTTACAGTCCGATGGACTGCATGATGCCCTTCAGGGCAACCTTCATGGGATCGCTGTCCGGCAGCTTGGCGGAAGGATCGCCGTTGCAGTCGCAGTCGTAGACCGCTTCGTCGTGGGGCAGCACGCCGAAGAGCTTCAGGCCGTGCTTCTCGATCTCAGCCTTGATGCCGTCGTTCAGGACACCGCCGGGCGCCCGGTTGACGATCAGGCCCATCTGACCGGGATTCAGGTTCATTTCTTCGATCATCTCCGCGATCCGGGCCACAGCCTGAATGCCGCGGCGGGAACAGTCGGAGATCAGCAGCATGGTGTCCACATGAGGCAGGGTTCCCCGGGCCACATGCTCCAGGCCTGCTTCGTTGTCCATAACCACATAGGTATAGTTCTTGGCATACTTGGCCACCTGGGACTGCAGCACGCCGTTGACATAGCAGTAGCAGCCCTTGCCCTGGGTGCGACCCATGACCAGCATATCAAAATCATCGTCCTCGATCAGGGCGTGGTTGAACTTCATCTCGGCATAATCCGCCTTGGTCATACCCTTGGGGATGGTGCCCTTCAGTTCAGCCTGTGCCATCTCTTCCCGGATCTGGCCCAGGGAGGTCTCCACCTCCACACCCAGAACCTCGTTCAGGTTGGAGTTGGCATCTGCGTCAACCACCAGGACGGGGCCGCGGTTCTTCTTGCACAGGTAATCGATCAGCATGCCGCAGGTGGTGGTCTTACCCACACCGCCCTTACCGGCAACAGCAATGGTATGAGGCATAGTTTGGTTCTCCTTTATATGGGGAAGCCGACAGGAAAACTGTCTGCTTTTGGGTGATGGCGAATGTCATCGAATAGGCGCAATTGCCCCATATCGATACAACGATATCGTATCACACATGCGCCATAAATTCAACCCATAATTTATAGAAATTTACAAAAAATGCGTTCCCGCAATGGTTTTCGCAGGAACGCATTTTGTATTCAAATGGGCGTAAAGACGTATTTTTCCATCATGCCGTCCACCACCGCATGAATGGTGACGCTTCCCGCGCTGCCGGATTCCACCGTCAGCTCCAGCTGCTTATCCTTCAGACGGCTGCGCAGCCAGCTTTCCGGGTCATCGCATTCGATCTCTTCAAAGAAAACATCCCGCATCTGGTTGTTGCGGCACAGGTTTTTGATCTCATGGACAAGTTCGTATTCTGCCATCGGTTTTCCTCCTCCCAAAGCATCCGTAGGGTGGGGTCATGACCCCGCCCTGCAGTTTTTATAGTCTATCCAGCAATTCTTCCAGCTGACTTAACGCTTCGATCTCATAATCCGGCTTAATCTCCCCGCAGGGCTTATGCTCCGGATTTACCCAAACCGTACGGATTCCGGCGTTGATGCCGCCCTTGATATCCGAGGTCAGGCTGTCGCCTACGATCATGGCTTTTTCCCGGTCAAAGCCGGGGATCGCAGCAAAGCAGGCATCAAAGTATTCCTTCGAGGGTTTGTTGTGGCCGATCTCCTGGGACACAAAAACCGTCTCAAAGAAGCGATACAGATTGGCGCTGGTCATGCGGCCCTTCTGGACGGAAGCCGTGCCGTTGCTGGCCAGAAACAGCCGGTATTTTTTGTGGAGCCTGTCCACCGCCTCCTCCGCCCCGGGCAGGAACCAGTGGCCGATGGAAAGATTCTTTTCATAGGCTCTTGCACAATCATGGGCATCCACCTCTTTTCCCAGCCGTTTAAACAGCACCCCGAACCGGTTTACCAGCACTTCCTCCCGGGTCAGTGCACCTTTTTCCAGCTGTTCCCAGTGCCACCTGTTGATTTCGTGGTACAGGCGCAAAACGTCTTCCGCAGGCTCGATCCCAAAATCCCGGATGGTCTTCGACAGCGCGATCCGCTCCGCCTTGTGAAAGTCCAGAATGGTATCGTCCAGATCCAGAAACAAAAATTCGATCATACTGTTACCCTCTGCGCTTCACGATCTCGTTGGCGATCCGGACAAATTCCGGGATGCTCAGGGTCTCGCCCCGGACGTTGGCATCAAAGCCTGCCGCCTGGATTACTTCTGCCGCGCCGGTCTTTCCCAGCTCCGGGAAGCCGGAAGCCAGGCCGTTGCTGAGCTTCTTGCGCCGCATGGCGAAGCTTGCCCGGACGGTGCGGAAGAAAATATCCTCGTCCAGTGCGCCCCAGCTGCGTTCTTTTCGCACTTTCAGCTGGATCACCGCAGAGGTGACCTTGGGCTGGGGCATAAAGCAGTGGGCAGGCACATCGAACAGCAGCTGCGGCTCGGCGTAATACTGGCAGAACACGGTAAAGGCGCTGTAATCGGCGCTGCCGGGTGCAGCCGCGATCCGCTGGGCCACCTCTTTCTGCACCATGACGGTAACGGAATCGAAGCAGTCCGCCTCCAGCAGGGCTGTCAGAATGGGAGAGGTGATGTAATAGGGCAGATTGGCGCAGGCCATAGGCCGCAGACCGCCGAATTTTTCCTCCACGAAGGCCGGAATGTCCAGCTTCAGCACATCGTTCCAGACGATCTCCAGATTGTCAAATTCCCCCACCGTGATGTCCAGAATGGGCTTTAAACGCGTATCCAGCTCCACCGCACAGACCTTCTTCGCCCGCAGACACAGCTGCTGGGTCAGCGGACCGATACCGGGGCCGATCTCCAGAACGCCCGCCGTCTCATCCACACCGGCATCTTCGGCAATGGATCGGGGCACCCAGGGGGCAATGAGAAAATTCTGGCCCTTGGCCTTGGAAAAATGGAAGCCATGCTCCTGCAGAAGTGGCTTCATCACCTGAATATCACAGACATTTACCATAACAAACAAACCGCCTTTCTTCCGTTTATCATACCAGAAGAAGGGCGGTTTTGCAATGCTGAGTTGTGTGCGGGAAAATGATCGTTTATCAGCATAGAGATCAACCAATCGTAGGGGCGGATTTCCAATCCGCCCTCCGGATACCGAGAAATATACACAGGATTTTACTGCACATGCCTTGGTAGGGGTAGGGCGGATTAAAAATCCGCCCCTACAATGGCGCATGGTATCTGTTAGCAAAACGAGAATTTACAGCAGTAACGAACCGAGCGGGTTTGGGCAGCCGCGATTTCCGCCGCACCGGGCACGCATTGGCCGTCGGCCCATGCCGGCAAACGCTCATGTTCATTTCAAAAAATACACGGTACAATTCTGTCTTCCGAATTCCATGCACTGCTCGAAGCTCGGCATATACAGATCCACCCGGTCTCCCCTGATGTCTCCGCCGCAGTCTTCCGCCGTGGCAAGGCCATAAACAAAGTCCCCGTCTTCAGATACAATGAACATCCGGGTGCCGTAGGGAATGAACGCCGGGTCTACTGCCACGGTGCCCCAGCGGACATCGGTGCCGGTGGCTGTCACCAGACCGCAGCCCTTATCCATGTGGGTATAGGCTGTAGCCCGGACAGTCTCCGTGTGGGTATAGGTCAGCACTTCCCCGGTGGGAAGGGTTATGTAGCCGTCTTCCATGCGCAGGCCCTTTTCTTCCGCCTCCGCTTCGCCGGTGCCGATGCCGACAACCTCCGTGACCGGCTGCTTCGTCACCGTTTCGGAGAGCACCTCCCGGCTGCGCTCCCGGCCGTTGACGTAGGTCACATCCGCCGTGCACAGCAATTCGCCATCCTGTCCCTGCCGCAGGATCTCCTCCCTGCCCGCAGGCAGGGAGGCATCCCGGCAGTGGCTGACCGCGTGGGGCATGGTGCTGGCATAGATTTCCCGGATGGTTTCCACCCGATCCACCGACAGTACCATCCCGTCCCAGGTCATGGTATTCAAATCATGGGAGACCACATCCTCTCCCGCCACATCCAGCTGTAAGCGGCGCAGCAGCTCCCCAGCTGTTTCGCCCTGGCTTGCGGCTTTTATGGTCTGCCCATGATAGGAAATGGTAATTTTCTGTCCCCGGCTGATGGTAATGGTCTCCCCTTCCGGACAGGCTTCGGTGGCGTAGGTGTCAAATTCCCCCATATCCATCCCCGCCTGATCCAGGATCTGCACCGGGTCTTCGCAGAAGGTCGTATAGGTCACCACCCGGTCTCCGTCCGTAATGACATAGGTGGTAGCCAGCGCCGTCTGGGACAGCAGCGCTGTTACCGACAGGCTCAAAATAGCCACCAGCAATCCCACATAGAGTCTTATGGCCATGACCTGTCTGCGCATTGCCCTGGATCTGGATCTTGACGTTTTCATACGGCGGCCTCCCTGCGTTTGTTTTTGGTCACAAAAGATTACAATATTTTTCCATGCATCTTCCGGATGTGCTCATTATATCATTTTATCTGTAAAAGTCAAGTATTTCTTGTTTTTACAGGTTTTTCCTCAACTTTTGACATAATATTATTCCACTTTTTATGTAAACCCCGCACTAGATACCGGTCGTTTTTCCGCGTTTTGCCACGATATATAGTGTCGAAAGGTTACAATTGTTTACATAAGCTGTCGTCCGCTGTAACGTTCTGCCGGAATTGGTTTCCCCGGCATTATGGCCAATCCGGCGCCGGATTTCGACCCAAACTTTTGGCTTTCGCCAACAGCATTCCTTCCTTTGAGCCATTGACTTTCCGGAATTTTTGTGGTATTTTTTTGTTAGTCAAAAGCTGTGACGAAGACACGCGCTGGCGGTAAGATTCCCAGAGAGGGTGCCCTTGTGCTGAAAGGCTCCCGTACCCCTGCCGATAGCGATACCACTTCCGAGCCGCAGGGAAGAAATGCCCCGCCGGGTGCGCCCGTTACCGCGTCAATGAGTGGCTTCGATTCCGGAGCAACCAGGGTGGAACCGTGGAATACTTTCTGTATCCCACCCCTGATCATTCAGGGGGTGGGATTTTTTTATTTGCCTGCCCCAAAAATGCCGATTGCAGGGCAGGGTCATGACCCCGCTCTACAGCAGTCTGTGCAAGGTATCACACCAAGGAGGAAAACACATGGAAAACGCAAATCTGTACACCTTTGAAAATCCCGAATACCGCAAGACCTTCTGGCACACCAGCTCCCATGTGATGGCCCAGGCCGTCAAGCGTCTGTGGCCCGAGGTTCAGCTGGCCATCGGCCCCGCCATCGATGAAGGCTGGTACTACGACTTTGATGCTCCCTTCTCCTTCACCCCCGAGCATCTGACCAAGATCGAGGCAGAGATGAAGAAGATCGTCAAGGAGCGCATTAAGCTGGAGCGCACCGAAAAGTCCCGGGAGGATGCCATCGCCTGGGCGGTCGCCAACAACGAGCCCTACAAGAAGGAGCTCATTGAAGACCTGCCCGAGGATGCCGTCATCAGCTTCTACACCCAGGGCGAATTCACCGACCTGTGTGCCGGCCCTCACCTGGATCACACCGGCCGTCTGCGCCACAACGGTTTCAAGCTGACCAAGTCCTGCGGCGCTTACTGGCGCGGCGACTCCAACCGCAAGATGCTGCAGCGAATCTACGGCATCGGCTTCCCCAGCAAGGACGAGCTGGATGCTTACCTGAAGCAGCAGGAAGAAGCCCTGAAGCGCGATCATAACAAGCTGGGCCGCGAACTGGAATTCTTCACCACCGTGGAAGAGATCGGCCAGGGCCTGCCCATTCTGCTGCCCAAGGGCGCAAGAGTCATCCAGACCCTGCAGCGCTGGGTGGAGGATGAAGAGCAGAAGCGGGGCTACCTGCTGACCAAGACCCCCCTGATGGCAAAGCGGGATCTGTACCGGATCTCCGGCCACTGGGATCACTATCTGGACGGCATGTTCATTCTGGGCGACCCCTATGACGAGGAGAAGGAATGCTTCGCCATGCGTCCCATGACCTGCCCCTTCCAGTATCAGGTCTA
>JAFQTF010000049.1 GCA_017409205.1 Oscillospiraceae bacterium
AAAGAGACTATCTTCTTTCCTTTTACCTTTTCCTGAATGTAAGCCATCTTGACCGTCCTTTCGACGGCTCAGAGGGCGAAAATGACCTCTTCTGTTGACTTTTTTGTTGACCCGGAACTTCAAAAATCCTCAGAAAGTTAGAAAAACACCGACTTTTGTGGTAAAAGTCGGTGTTTTTTGGTGGAGATAAGCGGGATCGAACCGCTGACCTCTTGAATGCCATTCAAGCGCTCTCCCAGCTGAGCTATACCCCCATATTCAGTTCGCTGTCAGACAGCTTTTGTATTATAACATGTTTCGCAGAATTGTCAATACCTTTTTTGAATTTTTTTATTTTTCTTTCGGGGCAGGCGATCTTCGCCTGCCCCACGGTGCTCATGGCTTGGTTTCATACTTCTTGCCGTTGCTGAAGCCCCGTCCCCAGACTTCATTGACATGGCTGATGATCATAAAGCAAGTGGGATCGATGTCACGGGCCAGCCGTTCGATTTTCGGAAGTTCGTGGTTGGACACCACACTCATGATAACCTCTGTATCCTGATGCTTGAAGCCACCCTGACCATGGAGCATGGTCACGCCCCGATCCACCCGGGAAAGAATGGCATCCCGAATCTTTTCCGCCTCGTCACTGATGATCTTTACCTCAGTTTTGCTGGTACCAAGCAGCATCACCTTGTTCAGTGTTATGGAGATCATCAGGATCAACAGAATGCCATGCAGCAGATCCTCCAGGGGATGAAATGCCATCTGGGTCAGCAGGATGCAGAAATCAAAGCCCCACAGACTGACGGACACCGGGATCCGGAACTTCTTTTTCAGGATCAGGGGCGGGATATCCATACCGCCGGTGGATGCGCCTGCCCGCATCACGATGCCGATGGCAAGTCCCAGTCCCATACCGGCAAAGAGCACATTCAGCAGTATATCCTCGGTGATCACGATATCCCCCAGAAACCGGTTCAGTCCTTCCAGTGCAATGGGATAGAACAGGGAGCTGATGACCGTTGTCATAGCAAACTGCCGTCCCAGAATCCACCAGCCCAGCATCAGCATGGTCACATTGAATGTGAAAATAAACATGGTCAGCGGAACACCAAAGAAGGCATTCATCACCAGAGCGATACCTGTAGTGCCGCAGCTCATCAGATTGGCCGGCAGCACAAACAGTTTTACCGACAGGGCGTACAACAGGTTGCCCGCCAGCACCAGCAAAAGATTCAGCCATTTTTTGCAGTTCATATCTACCCCTCCAAGAAAAAACACGTCTGCCAGAACTTTTCCCTGACAAACGTGGATCGAGGCATGTGCCTAATACAGAGTCATTTTACTATAAATTTTAGAAACGTCAATATCCTGTTTTCAAAATACCGGATCATGGTCTGTGCGGCCATCTCTCTGCAGCAAAACATCCCCGAAGCTTTCGCTTCGGGGATGCAGACGTATTAAACAGCTCGTGTCCATTCCGTAAGCAGCAGGCCGGGAATCATCCACACCAGCTGATACAGCAGCACATGGGTGGGGGTCAGCAGATCCGTAATGCCCATATATGCCAGTGCAGCCATGATCAGCATACCCAGAATACCGCCCACCAGATGGATCGCCACACCCAGACGTGAAGCTGTCCGCAGCGCCTTCGCACCGCTGACAGCATAGGCATAGGATGCCAGATCATCCCGGGTAGCCAGTGCCAGCGCCGGTGCCTCAGGATCCACTGCTTCTACGCCCAGTTCTCCGCGAACCGTCTGGTCAGGGAAGGCAATGCGGCGGGTATTCACACTGAACTTTGCCCGCAGCAGGCTATCCGTCAGCATAAAGTCACAGCCGGTCAGCACAGGCTTGATATTTCTGTTTCCGCACAGGGAAATAATACCTGCGGCAGAAGAACGCATCTTGGCATAGGAAATGGCAAACACAGCACTGAGCTGGCCGTCAATGGCGGCATATACCGCCTGGTTGACCATTGTACCCTCCGGGATCTCCACACCCATATCCTGGAGGAAGTCCAGAGTGCCCAGCAGCACAGGCTCATCACAGACCTCGCCGCCAATGCCGCCGCTGCCATAGTCCCGGAAATTGGCAACGCTGTGCTCCACACCATTGCGGCTTTCCAGCATATTCCGGAAAACATTCACCAGACCGCCGCCGGCAACACCGATCAGGGAAGTGGTATAGGACACCACTTCATCGGGATCCCGGTCGCCATAGAATTTCACACCGTTGAGCTTGGTGGTATTGGCGGGGAACAGATCCTCATCCCGCAGGGGGAATGCCGCCTTGCCGCACAGTCCCTTAACGCCCTGCCAGCCGCAGAACACAGTGCCTACCATGTGCAGCCGCCGCTCCAGCAGAGATGCCGGACGGGTCAGGGATACAAAGAAGCTGGCAGGAACCGCCACCAGCAGGCTGGTAGCAAAGATCTGGATGCCCATGCTCAAGCCATGGGTCATACCTGCAAACACAGCAATGCCAATGCATAGCAGGAAGCTGAACAGACAGTAGATGCTCTGCACCTTTTCAGGGCCGGAGGGACGGTTGTACCGGTCCATGAACTCCTCAACGTCGCCATCCCGGCGAAGGATGCCCGGCAGACCTTCATAGAAATCGGATTCCTTTACCAGTGCATTGAGCCGGACAGCCTTACGCAGACTATCCATCTGGGCCATTTCCGTGGTGTGACGCTGGTACCGGGCCCAGAGCGCCATGGTGATCTCCAGACTGAATGCTGCGCAGCAGGGCACCCGCAATTCAGAAAGGCAGAACACCGCATCGGCACAGCAGGCGGCAAAGGTAATACCCAGCATGGTATTGATGGTAAACCGGCCTCTGAACAGCTCTCCAATGCCGTCCATCAGCTGGCCGCAACCAAGGAAGGCAGACAGCAGCATTGCCAGAACCTGGCTGAAGATCACAAACCGCAGCCGGTTTTCGGGGATCATGTCCAGGGAATACATGGTGGTGGCAATGACGCACAATACCACCAGAACCAGATTCAGACCGATGGCGATCTGCATACCGGCAACACCGATTTCAGAAAGCTCGTAATACCGCTTTTCGGGACCCGCCACCAGTTTCTTCTTCAGCTCCCGCAGGCGGGTACGGGGGTTATAGATAATTCTGGCCTCTTCCTTCTGCTGTTCCTGAACCTCTGCAGCCATGGCAGCCACATCCCGGTCCAGAACCAGCGGATCCATGCGGATGGTAACATCATCGCCTGCGGCAGCCTCCTCTTCCGTTTCCGAAGAGAAGTGGGATGCAAAATCATCCACCCGGATGGTTTCATCTTCCGGCACAGCTGCCTGTGCGCCGGTCTGTTCCATGATCTGGGCAATCAGTTCGTTCATCCGGATGGTATCCATGGGGGGCTCCTCTTCCGGTGCTTTCCCAGATACTGTCTCCGGCAGATCGACCCGGATGGTGTCCGCAGAGGCCATCTGCTCCGGAAGTTCCCGGGGCTGCTCTTTGGCCAGTTCATCGATGAGTTCGTTCATCCGGATGGTGTCCATAGGCACAGAGGCTTCCTCCTCTGTCTTTTCCTCCTTCACCGCTTCCGCACCAGCCGGCTCCTCCGGCACAGCTGCAGGTTCTTCCGGCTGGACAGGCTCCACCTCTGCCAGACTGGCGATCAGATGGTTCATGCGAATGGTGTCCATGGGAGCAGATGCAGGCGCTTCTTCCGGTGCATCGGAGGAGCTTCCGTTTTCCCAGTCACCCAGCAGCTGTGCCAGATCATCGGACAGTTCCCCCAGATCCTCACCAGCTTCCGGCAAATCCTGGAATTCCCCCAGAATATCATCCAGATCAAATTCCTGTAATTCTTTATTGTCTTGCATATTGCGTTCCTCCTGGGATATTAGCCAAGGCGCTGACGCACCGCTTCATACAGCAGAATGGATGCAGCAGCGGAAGCATTCAGGGAAGAGATCTTTCCCTTCATGGGAATGTGTACCATGACATCGCAGTTCTTCCGCACCAGCTGGCTCATACCGTCGCCTTCATTGCCGATGACGATGGCCGCAGGGCCGGTAAGATCCGCCTTGTACATGGGAATGGAACCCTCGGCAGCGGTGCCGAAGATCCAGACACCCTTTTCCTTCAGTTCGCTGATGGCATTGTTGATATTGGTAACTCTTGCCACCTTCATATACTCCACCGCACCGGCAGAAGCCTTCGCCACGGTGGCTGTCAGGCCGACACTGCGGCGCTTGGGAATGATGATGCCATGGGCACCGGCACATTCGGCGCTCCGCATAATGGCGCCCAGATTGTGGGGGTCACTGAGTTCATCGCAAATCACCAGCAGCGGTGCTTCTCCCCGGGATGCAGCCTCCTCCAGCAGATCATCGATGGTAAAATAATCGTGGGCGGCTGCCAGTGCGATAATGCCCTGATGGGCCCGGGTGGTGGACATTTGATCCAGCTTCCGGCGGTCAACAGGCACCACCACGGCACCAGCCTCCTTGGCCTGGGCAGCAAGGCGCTGCAGACCCCGGTCGGTATCGCCGGCCGCCACAAAGACCTTGTCGATGGTACGTCCTGCCTTCAGTGCTTCGGTCAGGGCATTGCGGCCTTCCAGCTGGCCCTCCACTTCCTCCACGGCTGCAGGGCGCTCGGCAAAACGGTCAGCCCGGCGGGGAGCCTCCCTGCGCTGATTATCACGTCCCTGAGGACGGCGTTTTTCGTTCATAGATATCCTCCATATCGGCAAAAGAGCCGTTTTCCTGCACATACTTATAGATGATAGCATTGTAACAGAAAAACTTCATTTTCTCAACTGATTTTTCCGCTCATCAAAAAATTTAACAAATCATAGGAAATTCACAGAAAGTTTACCGCCCAAAGACGATTCCTTCGTTGCTTACTACTCAAAAATATGCTATGATGGGCAAAATGTTTATGCCCCAAGGAGGCAAATTCATGGAAAACAATCACAAAGATTCCCACAATCAGAAACCAAATCCGGAAAATGACCGCGGCAAACACATCGGCACCGCCGTCATTATTTCCCTGGCGCTCATTCTTCTGTTCACCTGGGTATATAATACCATCTCCGACAGTCAGTATACCCAGACCACCTACACCGATTTCCTGCAGGCCATGGAATCCGGCAACCTGTCCGAAGTCGTGATCGGGCCCGACCGGATCCTCTACATGACCAAGGAGGAGGCTGCCAAGGAACCTGCCCAGCAGAAGGCCAGTTACACCGGCCTGCCCGTGGGCATTGATGGCGATGCCCTGCTGCGGGAGCTCCACGCCATGGGTGTGGACGGTGACTCCAAGATCCTGGAGGATAACTCCCTGATCATATCCATTCTGTACTACGCCATGATGTTCGCCATTCTGTTCTTCTTCATGCGCAGTATGACCCGGCGCATGGGCGGCGAAGGCATGATGGGCGGCTTCGGGAAATCCAAGGCCAAGGTCTATATGGAGAAACAGACCGGCGTCACCTTCAAGGATGTGGCCGGTCAGGACGAGGCCAAGGAGAGCCTGCAGGAGATCATCGATTTCCTCCACAATCCCCAGAAGTACACCGCCATCGGCGCAAAACTGCCCAAGGGTGCCCTGCTGGTGGGCTCTCCCGGTACCGGCAAAACCCTGCTTGCCAAGGCTGTGGCCGGTGAAGCAGATGTCCCCTTCTTCTCCATTTCCGGCTCCGACTTCGTGGAAATGTTCGTGGGCATGGGCGCCAGCCGCGTCCGTGACCTGTTCCAGCAGGCCCAGAAGGTGGCTCCCTGCATCATCTTCATCGATGAGATCGACGCTGTGGGCCGCAGCCGTGACAACCGCTACGGCTCCAACTCCGAACAGGAGCAGACCCTGAACCAGCTGCTGAACGAGATCGACGGCTTTGAGCCCAGCAAGGGTATCGTGTGTCTGGCCGCCACCAACCGGCCCGAAATTCTGGACAAGGCGCTGCTCCGCCCCGGCCGGTTCGACCGCCGGATCATCGTGGACCGTCCCAATCTCCAGGGCCGTCTGGATACCCTGAAGGTCCACACCCGGAAGATCAAGCTCAGTGAAGATGTGGATCTGCGGAAGATCGCCCAGGCTACCGCCGGTGCCGTTGGCGCCGACCTGGCCAATCTGGTAAACGAAGCTGCCCTCCGGGCTGTCCGCAAGGGCCGTAAGGCTGTCAATCAGGAGGACCTGCTGGTTTCCTTCGAGACTGTCATTGCCGGTACCGAGAAAAAGAACACTGTGCTGACCGATATGGAAAAGCGGCTGGTCTCCTATCACGAGGTGGGCCACGCTCTGGTTGCCGCTCTGGAAAAACATTCCCAGCCCGTTTCCAAGATCACCATCGTTCCCCACACCTCCGGCGCTCTGGGCTACACCATGCAGATGCCCGAGGAAGAAAAGTTCCTCAGCACTGCCGATGAGCTGCGCACTGAGCTGAAGACCCTGCTGGGCGGCCGTGCAGCGGAGCAGGTGGTGTTCGGCGTGCAGACCACCGGCGCATCCAACGATATCCAGCGTGCCACCGGCCTTGCCCGGGCCATGGTAACCCAGTACGGTATGAGCGAAAAACTGGGCCTTATGTCCACCGCCTCCACCTCCAACCAGTATCTGGATGGTCAGGCCTACATGGACTGCTCCCAGGCTACTGCCCATGAGGTAGATCAGGAGGTCAAGGCCATTCTGGACAAGGCCTATACCGAGGCCAAGCGGATCCTGACAGAAAACCGCAGCCTGCTGGACGAGGTCTCCGAATATCTGCTGGTGAAGGAAACCATCACCGGTGACGAATTGATGGCCTACGTCAACGCTGACAAAAAGCAGCTGCCCGAAAATACCGAAGAAGTTACCGAAGAGGCTATCGAAGAATAATCCCCAGCCGCGGCAGGTTAAATCCTGCCGCGGTTTTTTCAAAAATCTCACTAGGCAAATGAAAACAAATGTGCTATGATAGCAGTTGAGGTGATTTTTATGGACAATTCCAAGGAAAATACCATTCCCGAGCAGGAGGGCTATGTGCCCCGGCCTGCATGGCAGGTATGGGCAGCCCGGGCCGGTCTTGTGATTTTTATCGGTATCGTGATCCTGCAGATCCTCCAGATCGCGGGGGCCGGACGCTGATGAAGATCCTGGGCATCGATCCCGGCTACGGTATCACCGGCTTTGGCCTGGTGGAGGCCCAGCGCAGCCAGTTTCGCCTCCTGAACTGCGGCGCCATCACCACCCCCGCCAATACGGAATTTGCCTGGCGTCTGGAAGTCATATATAAGGACATGGTAGAACTGCTCCGGGTAGCGCAGCCCGATGTGGTAGCCATTGAAGAACTGTTTTTCGGCCACAATGTTACCACCGGCATCAATGTGGCCCAGAGTCGGGGCGTCATTCTCCTTGCCATCCGGCAGGCCGGCATCCCCTTCTATGAATACAAGCCCATGCAGGTCAAGCAGGCCGTTGTGGGCTACGGCAACGCCACCAAGCATCAGGTGCAGGACATGACCAAGCGGCTGCTCCATCTGTCCGCCATGCCCAAGCCGGACGATGCCGCCGACGCCATTGCCATCGCATTGTGCCACGCCCGCTCCGCCACATCTCTGCTGGCCCAGGCACAGAATCAACTGAAATAACGGGAGGTTTCCCATGATTTATTATGTTTCCGGCCCTGTGACCATTCTGGAACCCGGCATGGCCGTCATCGACTGCGGCGGTGTTGGATATGGCTGCCGTATCACCGCCTATACTGCATCCCAGCTGAAGCTGAATCAGAATGCCCGGCTGTATGTCACCGAATCCATCCGGGAGGATGCCTACGACCTCTATGGTTTCTCCAGCAGAGAGGAGCAGCGCTGCTATGAGCTGCTGACCTCCGTCAATGGTGTGGGCCCCAAAGCCGCCATGGCAATCCTCTCCTCCGGCGGCCCCCAGAACTTTACTCTGGCCGTTATGACAGGGGACGAAAAAATGCTCACTGCCGCGCAGGGCGTTGGTAAGAAGATCGCCCAGCGCATCATTCTGGAGCTGAAGGACAAGATCGGCGGAGGCGGTATGGAGCTGGACTTCTCCACCGGACCTGCTGCAACAGCTCCCGTACAGAAGGGCAACAATGCCGCCATGGCCCATGCGGCGCTGCAGGAGCTGGGCTATTCCCCCGCAGAGATCAACGCCGCCCTGAAAGGCGTGGATCCCAATGCTTCCACCGAAGATATGGTTCGCCATGCCCTGCGGGCGATGGTGATGAAAGGATAATATATGAGCCTTGAATTCTCTCAGGAACTGGATACCCCCATCATTTCCCCCGCCTTTGCCCCGCAGGACGCCGGCGAGATCGGTCTGCGGCCCAAGCTGCTCAGCGACTATACCGGTCAGGAGAAAGCCAAGGGCAATCTGGCAATTTACATCGAAGCCGCCCGGCGGCGAGGAGAACCTCTGGATCACACCCTGCTCTACGGCCCTCCCGGTCTGGGCAAAACCACGCTGGCCGGTGTCATCGCCAATGAGATGGGCGTCAATATCCGGGTTACCTCCGGTCCCGCCATCGAAAAGCCCGGTGATCTGGCTGCCCTGCTGACCAATCTGAATCCCGGCGACATTCTGTTCATTGATGAGATCCACCGTCTGAACCGGGTGGTCGAGGAGATCCTCTATCCCGCCATGGAAGACTTCGCCATCGACATCATCGTAGGCAAAGGCCCCAGCGCCAACTCCATCCGGCTGGATCTGCCCAAGTTCACCCTGGTGGGCGCCACCACCCGGGCCGGTCAGCTGTCCGCCCCTCTGCGTGACCGTTTCGGCGTCAATCTCCGGCTGGAGCTGTACACACCCGAGGAGCTGGCAAAGATCGTCACCCGCTCCGCCACCATTCTGGGCATGCCCATTGATCCCCGGGGCGCTTATGAGATCGCCTCCCGGAGCCGCGGAACCCCCCGAATCGCCAACCGGTTCCTGCGCCGGGTTCGGGACTTCGCAGAAGTCATGGGTGACGGCACCATCACCAAGGAGGCTGCCGATCTGGCGTTGGAACGGCTGGAAGTGGATCATCTGGGTCTTGACAACATCGACCGCCGGATGCTTACTGCCATCATCCAGAATTACGCCGGCGGCCCTGTGGGACTGGAAACGCTGGCTGCTACCATCGGCGAGGAGGCAGTGACGCTGGAGGATGTTTACGAACCCTATCTGATGCAGCTGGGCTTCCTGACCCGGACTCCCCGTGGCCGCTGTGTCACCGCACTGGCCTATGAGCACCTGCATATTCCCTATGAAGGACAGGCTCAGTTTTCCATCTAATACCCGGCTCCGGAGGCAGATGCCTCCGGAGCTTCCATATTTTGCTGTCAGGCTGCATAAAACTGTATTTTTTCGGGCAAAACTATTAGAAACGATTGACAAAATCCCCCTGTTTGTGTATAATCCGATTTGTGGCAGTTTATGCCATCATTAATCCGACCCTGCGTTATCACCAATTTCCTTTGGCTTTCACGGGGCAACACTTAACCGAAGAGAGGTATTTTCCAATGTACGAAGACAAGACTTTAGTTTGCAAGGATTGCGGCAATGAGTTCGTGTTCACCGCTGGTGAGCAGGCTTTCTACGCAGAGCGCGGCTTCCAGAATGAGCCCAAGGCCTGCAAGGAGTGCCGTAATGCCCGCAAGAACGCTACCCGTGGCCCCCGTGAGTTCTTCACCGCTACCTGCGCTCGCTGCGGCGGCGAAGCAAAGGTTCCCTTCCAGCCCAAGTCCGACCGTCCCGTTTTCTGCAGCGAGTGCTTCGCTCAGATGCGTGCCAACGGCTAATTGCTGAAAAAGAAAATCACCGGAAAAGGCAATGCCTTTTCCGGTTTTTCTTTGTTTGGATTTCCCGTTTTCCCATCTGTGAACTGCAAAATATAGCGGAAAAACCCGAAGGGATTTTCCGCCAAATTCAAATGAGGACAAATGCAAGGCATTTGTCCTCATTTCGATTCGATCATCCGTTGCGGACTTCCATAAACAGGCCTTCCACATACCGGGAAATATCCTCCGGCAGATAGGCATAGCTGGAGCCATGAGCCAGGATCTCATCGCTGGGGTAGGAGACAGGATCGAAAACCGTTTCCGGATCCATGTAGTCCTTGGCAGCGGAGAGGGGGGTGGAGTAGCAGATCCAGTCCATGTTGGCACCGGCGATCTCCGGGTCGCACAGGAAGTTGATGAACAGCTCCGCTGCTTCCTTTTCCTTGGCGCAGGTGGGGATGCACATGGCGTCGATGAACAGGTTGAAGCCCTGGCTCTCCGGCAGATAGAAGGCAAGATTTTCGTTCTCGCCCATCATGGTCAGACAGTCGCCGGCATAGTAGGGGGCGATCCAGGCTTCCTCGTTCTGCATGGTGGCGAAGATCTCGTCCATGACATACTGCTGCAGCACCGGCTTCTGGGCCAGCAGCTTGTCGGCGCAGGCCTGCAGCTCTGCCTTGTCGGTGGTGTTCACATCATAACCCAGCAGATACTGGGCAATGCCGAAAGCGTCCCGGGAGTTGCCGAACATCAGGATCTTTCCGGCATACTTTTCATTCCACAGAACTTCCCAGCCGGTGACGTCCGCTTCATCCACATACTTGGTATTGTACAGGATGCCCACGGTACCCCAGGTATAGGGCACGGAGTAACGGTTCTCCGGGTCATAGGAAGTATTGCGGAAGCTTTCGTCGATGTACTGATAGTTGGGGATATTGTCGAAATCCAGAGGCAGCAGCATATCCTCACTGATGAGCCGGGCGATCATATAGTCAGAGGGAATGATCACATCCACGGTAATGCCGCCGTTGGAAAGCTTGGAGTACATGATCTCATTGGAGTCATAGGTGGAATAGTTGACCTTGATATGGGGATACCGGGTCTCGAATTCTCTGATGACCTCCATGGAGTCATCACTGCCATCGGCAATGTATTGGCCCCAGTTGTAAACGTTCAGGGTGATCTGCTCCTGAGGCTTGGCAAAGAAAATCAGGTAGCCGCTGATGACCAGCAGCACGCAGGCCAGCGCGCCGGCAGCCACCCGCCGGAAGGTGCGCATGGCTTTTGTCTCCACCTTGCTGCGGCGGACGGTCTTGTTCCGGTCGGCCCGGATCTGCAGCAGATTCATTGCCACCATCAGCACGAAGATCAGCAGGAACAGCAGGGTAAACATAGCATAGACCTTGGGCTGGATGGGCTTTTTGGTGTAGGAGTAGATCTCCACAGGCAGGGTGACAAAGTCCAGACCGCTGACGAAGTAGCTGATGACGAAGTCATCCAGACTCATGGTGAAGGCCATGATGGCACCGGAGACGATGCCGGGCATGATCTCGTGGAGCGTCACTTTAAAAAAGGCCTGCAGCGGGGTGCAGCCCAAGTCCATGGCGGCATCCGTCAGGGAGTTGTCCATCTGCTGCAGCTTGGGCATCACATTCAAAATGACATAAGGCAGATTGAAGGTAATGTGGGCAATCAGCAGCGTCCAGAAGGTCAGGGCGTCCCGCTGGCCCAGCATCCTGGTGCCCACGAATACGAACAGCAGGGAGAGGCTGACACCGGTGACGATGTCCGGGTTGGTCATGGGGATATTGGTCAGGCTCATGACCACTTTGCGCATTCTGGGCTTCAGATTGTGGATGCCCACGGCAGCCACAGTGCCAAAGGTGGTGGCAACCACGGTGGAAATAATGGAAACCACCAGGGAGTTGCGCAGCAGCTGCAGCAGGTGTGCATCCTGAAACAGCTCCACATACCGGTGGAGGGTGAAGCCTTCAAAATTGGCAATATCCTTGCCGGTATTGAAGGAGGCCACGATCAGCACCGCCATGGGGATATACAGGAAAATGAAGATCAGAATGGTGAGGATGCGGTTTGTCTTCTTCATGCGATGACACCGCCTTCCTCGTCAGCGCCGAACCGGTTCATGATGCCGGTGCAGACAAACACCAGGATCATCAGCACCAGGCTGAGGGCGGCACCCAGGTTGGGGTTGTTGCCCTGCTTGAACTGACGTTCAATGACGTCGCCGATGAGCACGGTATCGGTTCCGCCCAGCTTCTGGGAAATATAGAAGGTGGAGACAGCAGGAACGAAGACCATGGTAATGCCGGAGAGAATACCGGGCACACTGAGCGGCAGGGTCACGCGGCGGAACACCTGAACGGTATTGCAGCCAAGATCCTCGGCAGCTTCGATGAGCCGGGGATTGATCTTCACAATGGTGGAGTACAGGGGCAGGATCATATAAGGCAGGTAGTTGTACACCATGCCCAGCACCACCGCACCGGGGGTACGGATCAGCTGCATCCGGCCGATGCCGATCATTTCCAGAAAATCATTGATGATGCCGGTATCCTGCAGCAGGCCAACCCAAGCCAGGGTGCGCAGCAGGAAGCTCATGCACATGGGCAGCATCACCAGCATATACAGGATCTTCTGGGCCACAGCGCCCTGATGGGCGATGAAGTAGGCCACAGGATAGCCCAGCAGCAGGCAGATGAAGGCGGAGATCAGGGAGTACAGGATAGACTCCCACAGAACGCCCCAGTACATATTCAGGTCCCGCAGATTTCCCAGCGAGAATACGCCGGTGGCGGGATCTGTCAGGGCGTAGTAGGCCACCACACCCAGAGGGATCAGGGTAAATGCCAGCATCCACAGAATATAGGGAGTGCTGAGCAGGATCGCATTATTCTTCTTCATCCCCGGCATCCTCCGTCAGCTCGTCATACTCGGCAGAGTAGGAGCTGTAGTCGCCAAACATGCCAGAGTATTCGCTCTTGTGCATGATGTGGATGTCCTCGGGATTCAGGCGAATACCGATGGTGGAGCCAACGGCGTGGAAATCCGTGGTCTGGATCAGCCATTTGAAGCCCCGGAAGTCCACAATAATATCGTAGTTCAGGCCCTTGAAGGTAACGGAGGTAACGGTACCCACCAGATGGCCCTCGCTCTGAGGCACGATATCGATGTCCTCGGGACGGATGACCACGTCTACGGGTTCATTGGGGGCAAAGCCCTTGTCCACACAGACGAAGGTGCGGCCAAAGAAACGGACCTTGTAATCCGCCAGCATCACGCCGTCCAGAATGTTGGATTCGCCGATGAAGTCGGCCACGAAGGCATTCTTTGGCTCATTATAGATATCCTCAGGCCTGCCGATCTGCTGGATGCGGCCCTTGTCCATGACCACCACGGTATCGGACATGGAAAGTGCTTCCTCCTGATCATGGGTGACATAGATGAAGGTGATGCCGGTGGCCTGCTGGATCCGCTTCAGTTCGTTCTGCATATCCTTGCGCAGACGCAGGTCCAGAGCTGCCAGCGGTTCATCCAGCAGAAGGACCTTGGGCTGGTTCACCAGCGCCCGGGCGATGGCAACACGCTGCTGCTGACCGCCGGAAAGATTGTCAATGCGACGGTTTTCATAGCCCTTCAGGCTGACGATCTCCAGCATCTCCGTCACGCGGCGGTCAATTTCGTCCTTGGGAAGCTTGGCTACCTTCAGGCCGAAGGCGATGTTGTCGTACACGTCCAGATGCGGGAACAGTGCATACCGCTGGAACACGGTATTGACCTGTCGTTTGTAGGGCGGCACATCGTTGATGACCTTTCCGTCAAACAGCACCTTGCCGGATGTGGGTGTCAGGAAACCGCCGATGATCCGCAGAGTGGTGGACTTGCCGCAGCCGGAGGGGCCCAGCAGTGTGAGGAATTCATGGTCGTTAAAGTAAAGGTTGATGTCGTCGAGAATACGCTCCCCGTCGAACTCCATGACAAGATTCTGGAGTCTGATGAGTTCCTTGGACATTATCCTCCCCCGTTTCTTTATCTAGATATCGTCATAATTTGACAAATATAACTATATCGTAAAATTTATCGTTGTCAATCGCTTTGGCAAAAATATTTGTATCCAAGTGATGGAATACAGCCCCAGCGCAAAAAAAGCGCCGCTGTGATAACTCACAGCGGCGCCGCTCGGGAAGGATTAGATGTACTTCTTGATGCCCTCGGGAGCCTCATCGGGATCCTCGGAGACGGTCATGGTGATTTCCATGCTGTTGTCTTCTGCGAACTTGGCGCACCATGCAACAAAGTCCTCGGCAGCAGCGTTGCCGATGGTCTTGTACAGGTTGTCGATAAACACATGGGTAATATCGAAGTTGCCGGCGTGCAGACCGCTCAGGAAGCCCTTCAGCATCTCGGGAGACTTGATGCCGTACTCCTTGGAGTCAACCAGACGAACCTTATAGGTAACATCATAGGTCAGCTTCTTGCCGTACTCGATGCACACAACATCGCCGTGGGCTTCTGCCACTGCGTCATGGATAGCGTCGATCAGCTTCTTGGTCTTACCGGAGCCCTTCAGGCCCATAATCACTTTAATCATCGGAATGTCCTCCTTTGCTATGCCAGAATTCTTGGCTTATGCACATTCTACCAGTTATCGCATTAATTTGCAACACCTAATTTATGAATTCATTGTGAGTTTTTTCTTTTCAGTTTTCATAGCCCTGCTTGCCCAGAAGTGTGAACATATTCCGCTTGTAGGCCTCCACACCGGGCTGATTGAAGGGATTGACTCCCAGAACATAGGCAGATACGCCGCAGCTGAGCTGCAGGAAGAAGAACAGCTCGCCCACCTTCCGGTCATCCAGCACGCCGCAGTCCATGAGGATCACCGGCACACCGCCGTCCACATGGGCGGCAATGGTGCCCTGGCAGGCCATCTCATCCACAAAATCCAGCGTCCGGCCTTCCAGATAATTCAGGCCGTCCAGATTTTTCCAGTCACCGCCGATGGTGTACTGCTTTTCCGGCGGATCGAACCGGACCACGGTTTCAAACAGATTCCGCTGGCCCTGCTGGATCATCTGGCCCAGTGAATGGAGATCCGCGGTAAATTCCACAGACACAGGAAAAAGGCCCTTTCCTTTCTTGCCCTCGGACTCTCCGAAGAGCTGCTGCCACCAGCCGCCGAACATCTTAAAGCCCGGCTCGAAGGACTCGAACAGTTCAATCGCCTTGCCGCTGCGCAGCAGCACATTGCGCACAGCCGCATACTGCCACACCGGGTTTTCAAAGGAGCGAAGGTCATACATCTCCTTGGCGTCTGCCGCACCGTTCAGCACCTGCAGGATATCGATACCCGCCACCGCCATGGGCAGCAGACCCACCGCCGTCAGCACAGAGAACCGGCCTCCCACACCGGCGGGGATCACAAAAGTTTCCCAGCCTTCCCCGGAAGCCATCTGATGCAGGGCGCCCTTGCAGGGATCCGTTACGGCATAGATCCGCTTGTTTGCCTCGTCTGTGCCGTATCTCCGCTCCAGCATCCAGCGCAGCCCCCGGAAGGCAATGGCAGGCTCCGTGGTGGTACCGGACTTGGAAATGACGATCACGGAAAAATCCTTTCCTTCCAGCAATCTCACCAGTTCATTCCAGTGCCGGGTACTTAAAGAATTGCCTGCAAAGAAGATCTGCGGATCCCCTTTTCCCCTGCCGATATTGCGGTTGGGGCCCTGCAGCAGTTCAATGGCTGCCCGGGGGCCCAGGTAGCTGCCGCCGATGCCTACCACAACGCAGACCTCAGAATCCCTGCGGATGGTTTCCGCCGCTTTCAGGATACGGCTGATCTCTTTGGTGGGCTCCCGGACAGGCAGCTTCAGCCAGTCCCGGAATTCACTGCCGGCGCCGGTGCCTTCCTGCAGCATGATATGGGCATCCGAAACCTCCCGCTCGATGGCCAGCAGGTCAGGAAGCGCAATCTCACCCCATACATTGGAAATATCGACTTTGATCATGGCACAGTCATTCCTTTCCCTTATATCTCTTTATAAATATGTTACAATAAATTGGATATGAACGCAAGTGTCCCCGGATAAAGATTCATTATCTTTTCATTTTTTGCCATTTCCCTCTGGCTTTTTTTCGGAAAGCATGTATAATGGAATCGTTACCAAATTATCATTCCGGAGGTATATCCTATGAAATACGGTTTTGGCATCGATCTTGGCGGCACCACCGTGAAGATCGCCTATTTTGACGAACTGGGCACCATGCTGGACAAGTGGGAGATCCCCACCGTCACCGCCAACGCAGGTGCACAGATCCTGCCCGACATTGCAGCATCCATCAGAGGCTATCTGGAAGAAAAGAACATCGACCCCGCTTCCATTCTGGGTCTGGGCATCGGCGTTCCCGGTCCCGTCAACAGCAGAGGCGTTGTCAACAAGTGCATCAATCTGGGCTGGGGTGTATTCAACATCGCGGAAGAACTGTCCGGCCTCACCGGCTTCCCTGTAAAGGCCGGCAATGACGCCAATGTTGCCGCACTGGGCGAATACTGGAAGGGCGGCGGCGCCGGCTGCGACAACATGGTATTCGTAACTCTGGGCACCGGTGTTGGCGGCGGCATTGTCATCGGCGGCCAGCTGCTTCACGGCACCCACGGCTCCGGCGCAGAAATCGGCCACATGGTGCTGAATCCCCGGGAGACCGTGCAGTGCAACTGTGGTAAGTACGGCTGTGTGGAGCAGTACTGCTCTGCCACAGGTATTGCCCGGCTGGCAAAAAACCATCTGGCAGCCACCGATGCGCCCTCTTCCCTGCGCAGTCTGGAAGCCGTCACCGCCAAGGACATCTTCGATGCCGGCAAGGCCGGTGATGCTGTTGCGCTGGAGATTCTGGCACAGTACTATGACTACATGGGCCAGTTCCTGGGCAGCCTGTGCTCTGCCGTGGATCCCGAAGTCGTGGTTCTGGGCGGCGGCGTCAGCAAGGCAGGTCAGGTGCTGATCGATGGCGTGGAGCCCTACTTCCACAAGTATGTCTTCCATGCTGCCAGCGAAGTGAAGTTTGCCCTGGCATCCCTCTTTAACGATGCCGGTGCCTACGGTGCCTTCAAGCTGGCACTGGATGCCTTCCACTAAGTCCGTATACACCGATTCAGGCAGGCTCCCCCGGGAGCCTGCTTTTTTTGTCCGAAAAAAATTGTAAATGTTCCACATATTTTCTTGAAATTTCCCACAGATGGTAGTATAATTTTTATTAGTGCAAAAATCAAACCAACCATTTGTATAATATAGGAGGAGATCCCCATGATTACCTGGAAAAACATGGACACTCTGGCTGCCTATGCTGAGCTGCAGGCCGCTGAGAAGGTCAACCTGGCTGCCGCCATGTCCGGCGAGAACGGCGCAGAGCGCGTGAAGAACTATACCGTTCCCATGGGCGCAGGCCTGGACTTCAACTTCGGTGCCCGTCCCGTCGATGACAACATTCTGGCCATTATGGCAGCTTTTGCCAAGGAGCAGCAGCTGACCGAGAAGTTCGCCGCCCTCTATAACGGCGAAGTGGTCAACACCGGTGAGAAGCGCCGTGTCCTGCACCACATGTGCCGCGGCCAGCTGGGCGAGGCTGTTCAGGCTGACGGCGTGGACAAGCGGGAATTCTACGTTGGCGAGCAGACGAAGATCGCCGAATTCGCTAACAAGGTACATAATGGCGAGATCCTCAATGCCGCCGGCGAAAAGTTCACCACCGTCTGCCAGATCGGCATCGGCGGCAGCGACCTGGGCCCCCGGGCCATCTACCTGGCTCTGGAGAACTGGGCAAAGGTCACCGGCAATCTGAAGATGAAGGCTGCCTTCATTTCCAATGTCGATCCTGACGATGCTGCCGGCGTTCTGGCAAATCTGGATCTGGCCCATACCCTGTTTGTGCTGGTTTCCAAGTCCGGCACCACCCTGGAAACCCTGACCAATGAGTCCTTCGTCAAGGATGCACTGATCAGCGCCGGTCTGAATCCTGCAAACCACATGGCCTGCGTCACTTCCGAGACCTCTCCTCTGGCTGCTTCTCCCGACTATCTGGCAGCCTTCTTCATGGATGACTACATCGGCGGCCGTTTCTCCTCTTCCTCCGGCGTGGGCGGCTGTGTCCTGAGCCTGGCCTTCGGCCCCCAGGTCTTTGCCGACTTCCTGAATGGCGCCGCTGAGGCTGACGTTCTGGCAAAGAACGAAGATCTGCTGAAGAACCCCGCTATGCTGGACGCTCTGATCGGTGTTTACGAGCGCAATGTTCTGGGCTATCCCAACACCGCTGTCCTGCCCTACTCCCAGGCTCTGAGCCGTTTCCCCGCTCACCTGCAGCAGCTGGACATGGAATCCAACGGCAAGTCCGTCAACCGCTTCGGTGAGCCCGTGAACTATGTCACCGGCCCCATCATCTTCGGCGAGCCCGGCACCAACGGTCAGCACTCCTTCTATCAGCTGCTGCACCAGGGCACCGGCATCGTTCCTCTGCAGTTCGTCGGCTTCAAGAACAGCCAGATGGCAAAGGACGTTGTGATCCAGGGTTCCACCAGCCAGCAGAAGCTGTGCGCCAACGTGGCTGCACAGATCGTAGCCTTCGCCTGCGGCAAGGATGATACCGATCTGAACAAAAAGTTCCAGGGTGGCCGTCCCAGCAGCATCATCATCGGCGAAAAGCTGACTCCCGCTTCCCTGGGCGCACTGCTGGCCCATTTCGAAAACAAGGTCATGTTCCAGGGCTTCGCATGGAACATCAACTCCTTCGACCAGGAAGGCGTCCAGCTGGGCAAGGTTCTGGCCAAGAAGGTTCTGGCCCACGACACCGATGGTGCTCTGAAGGTCTACTCCGATCTGCTGAACATCTGATTTTCCAACACTGCAGCGCCCGGTCCTTATGGACCGGGCGCTTTTTTGTCCGCTTGACATCTGCAGATATAACCGATCGGTTCGCGGCATGGCTTGCTCCCGGTCAGCCATATCCTTTCGAAGCCGGCGGTCAGAAGCATCCTCTACTATTATTATAAAATATCTGCCGCCGGAGAACCGGCGGCAGGCTGGGGCAGCAGTATTCTATTCACCAAGGGACAGAAACTCTGCCGGGTCCACAGGCATATTCTGATGGGTGACACTGAAATGGACATGACTGCCCATGGTAGTTTCCAGCAGAGCTGTGCTGCCTGCATAGCCAATGGTCTGTCCGGCGCTGACCGTATCTCCGGCACTGACAGCCAGTTCCTCCTGCAGACTGGAATAGGTGGTAGTGTAGCCGCCCTCATGCCGGATCACCACGGTGCTGCCCATGGCATCATCCTCATAGGCTGCATACACCGTTCCGTCGGCTGCTGCACAGACCGGCGTTCCCTCCTCCGCGCCGAAATCCACACCGTTGTGAACCCGCCAGTCGCGGGTCGTCTCATTGTAGCTCAGCGCCTCCATGGAATATCCGAAGATCTCCTGACCGGACACAGGATGCTGCACCTTCATGCCCGTTTTCTCTGTTGGCTGTGTGGTGGTCTCCGGCGTGGTGGGCTGGGAGATCTGGGTTGGCTGGGGCTGGGTGGCGATTACAGGAATGTCCTCTTCCCGGGCCATTGTTCCCACAGGAATGGCTTCCGTCTCCCGGAGCAGCACCTCTTCCTCAGCTGCAGTGTTCTGATGATATACATAGCTCGTGATCCCGATGGCGGCTGCGCACAGGATCAGGGCTATGTAGTAGCCCTTTCCGTTCCAGCCCCGGCCGGGGTTTTTGTTTTCGCTCATTAATAAGCACCTCCGAGGCAGAGTATTGCCAGCCGTTTCCGAAATTAAACCTTTCCGATATATCCCGCATAGATAAATAATCGTTTTGGGCAAGTCGGTCATTTGTCAGAATACGGGGATTGCAATCTGCTGTATTTCTGTTACAATATTTTATATATAACTTTTTGCAAGGAGAAAACATGAGCACGCAAGTTTTGAAGGAAAATAAAATGGGCGTCATGCCCATCGGCAGGCTGCTGATAAATATGGCTCTGCCCATGATCATTTCCATGCTGGTCCAGGCACTTTACAATGTGGTGGACAGCATCTATGTCTCCCAGATTTCCGAAAGCGCCGTTACGGCCCTGTCTCTGGCCTTCCCGGTACAGAATCTGCAGATCGGTTTTGCCGTGGGTATCGGTGTGGGTATCAATTCCCTGCTGAGCAAGAGCCTGGGCGAGAAAAATCAGGAGGCTGTGAATCTGGCCGCCGGAAACGGTATTGTGCTGATGTTCATCGTCACCGCTGCCTTTATGCTGTTCGGTATATTCGGTGTCCGTCCCTACTATGAAATGCAGTCCACTGTGGCACAAACCGTGGAGGGCGGTATTGCCTACACCCGCATCTGCTGCCTGTTCGTGCTGGGTTCTTTCATGCAGATCCTGAGCGAACGTCTGCTGCAGTCCACCGGCCGTACGGTGCTGAGCATGATCACCCAGGCCACCGGTGCCATCACCAACATCATTCTGGATCCTATTTTCATCTTCGGCTGGTTTGGCCTGCCTGCCATGGGCATCGCCGGCGCCGCCATCGCCACAGTCATCGGCCAGTGGGTTGGCGCCATTCTGGGTCTGTATTTCAATGAGAAGTTCAATCCCGAGGTGCAGTTCGGCCGCCGCTATGCCAAGCTGGACGGCAAGACCGTGAAGATGATCCTGACTGTAGGCATTCCCTCCATCATCATGAACGGCATCGGCTCCATCATGAATTTCGGTATGAACCAGATCCTGCAGGGCTTTACCGAAACCGCCACCAGTGTCTTCGGCATTTACTTCAAGCTGCAGAGCTTCTTCTTCATGCCTCTGTTTGGTCTGAACGGTGCAACCATCTCCATCATTGCCTATAATTATGGCGCCCGGAGACCGGATCGCATGGTAAAGACCCTGAAGCTGGCTGCAGGTACCGGTCTGACACTGATGCTGGTGGGCCTTACCGTATTCCAGCTGGCGCCGGATCTGCTGCTGGGCATGTTCAATCCCAGTGACACCTTCCTGGAGATCGGCCGGGCCTGCCTGCGGACCATCAGCTGGAGCTTCCCGGTGGCAGCTGTGTGCATCATCCTGGGCGCCAGCTTCCAGGCGCTGGGCAACGGCATCTATTCCACCATCACCTCCCTTTGCCGTCAGATGTTCGTACTGCTGCCGGTGGCTTACTTCATGAGCCTGACCGGAAACGTAAACAACGTCTGGCTGGCCTACCCCATCGCAGAAATCGTCAGCGGCTGCGTCACCGCCTACTTCTTCCGGCGGATCTACCGTCAGAAGATCAAGCCCCTGTTCCATCTGTAATCAAGCGCCGCCTGCGGAAGCCATGCCGCAGGCGGCTTGCCATATTCCGTCAAACTGTCCCCCATTCCGGTTTCCCAAAGGCCGGAAACTGTCTTTCCGGGATGTACATTGTATACTACGCCGAATGTTTCTCCGTTTTTTTGTTTGTTTTGCACAGAAAGACATGTGTCCATGTGCCATTTTACACAATTTTCCGTCGGAGCAAAAGAAATCATTGAAATCTATACGGATTTCATGTATAATGGCACCATTCGGGTGTCTGGAGCCCAAATGGAAGGACCGTCCTTCCCGAAAGGAGTAAAAACGACTATGTACACTGTTAACGCAATCCGTAACATCTGCCTTCTGGGCCACAGCGGCAGCGGTAAGTCTGCCCTGGCTGAGAGCTTACTTTACATCACCGGTGCCATCGACCGTATGGGCAAGAACGCCGACGGCAACACCGTAAGCGACTACGATCCTGAAGAGATCCGCCGCAATATTTCCATCTCTACCTCCGTCATCCCCCTGGAGTACAAGAACGTCAAGATCAATGTTCTGGACACCCCCGGTGCTTTCGACTTCTCCGGTGCTGTCATGGAAGCTCTGCGCGCAGCTGACGCCGCTATTCTGGTCATGTCTGCCAAGGACGGCATCACTGTCGGCTTTGAAAAGGCATGGAAGTACTGCGAAGAGCGCAACATGCCCCGCATGATCTTCATCACCAAGGTTGACGAGGACAATTCCGATTACAACGCCACTTTCGAAGCTCTGCGCGAGAAGTACGGCAACAAGATCGCTCCCGTGGTGGCTCCTATCTGGAACGCTTCCCATAAGATCACCGGCGTCATCGACATCCTGAACAAGCGCGCATGGGAATCCGTTGGCCTGAAGCGTGCCGAGATCGATATCCCCGCCGACAAGGAGTCCGTTGTGGAAGAGTTCCACGATGCTCTGAAGGAAGCTGTCGCCGAGACCGATGAAGAGCTGATGGACCGTTTCTTCGAAGGTGACGACTTCACCTACGCAGAAATGATCAAGGGCCTGTACACCGGCGTCCGTGAGCTGAGCCTGTTCCCCGTGCTGTGCGGCTCCTCCGTCACCACTCTGGGCACCACTCTGCTGCTGGACTACATCACTGATCTGCTGCCCAATCCCGTTCAGGGCAATTACCACAAGGCTACCACCGCCGATGGCAAGGTCGAAGAGTTCGTTGTCTCTCCCCAGGCTGCTCCCGCTGCCTTCGTCTTCAAGACCGTTTCCGATCAGTTCGGCAAGTACTCCTTCGTGAAGGTCCTGTCCGGCGAGATCACCCCCGATACCACTCTGGTCAACGCCCGCACCGGCGAGACCGAAAAGCTGGGCCGTATGTACATCATGTGCGGCAAGAAGGCTACTGAAGTCAAGGTCCTGTCCTGCGGCGATATCGGCGCCTTCGGCAAGATGGACAAGGTCAAGACTGGCGACACCCTGTGTGATCCCCGTAAGGTCGTCTCCCTGAAGCAGATCCCCTACGCTGCTCCCTGCTACTCCATGGCCATCGCTCCCAAGACCCGCGGTCAGGAAGAAAAGGTCGGCACCGGCCTGAACCGTCTGAACGAAGAAGATCCCAGCTTCACCCTGGTCAACAATGCCGAGACCCATCAGCTGGTTCTGTCCGGCTCCGGCGATCAGCAGCTGGACGTCCTGGTTTCCAAGCTGAAGAGCCGCTTCGGCGTTGACGCTGTCCTGTCTCCCGCAAAGGTGGCATACCGCGAAAAGATCAAGAATAAGGTGGAGGCCCACGGCCGTCACAAGAAGCAGACCGGCGGCTCCGGCCAGTTCGGTGACGTTTGGGTTCGCTTCGAGCCTCAGGAAGAGCAGGATGAGCTGATCTTCGCCGAGGAAGTCTTTGGCGGCTCCGTCCCCAGAAACTTCTACCCCGCTGTTGAAAAGGGTATCCAGGAAGCTGTCCTGAAGGGCCCCCTGGCAGGTTACCCCATGGTCAACCTGAAGGCTGTCCTGTACGATGGCTCCTACCACCCCGTTGACTCCAACGAAATGGCATTCAAGCTGGCTGCTATCCTGGCTTACAAGGAAGCTATGCCCAAGGCCAACCCCACCCTGCTGGAGCCCATCGGCGCTCTGGCCGTCACCGTCCCCGAGGATTACGTCGGCGATGTCATGGGCGACCTGAGCAAGCGCCGCGGCCGTCCCATGGGCATGAACCCTGACTCCGATGGCAACACCGTCATCGAGGCTGAGGTCCCCATGGCTGAGATGAGCTCCTATGCCATCGACCTGCGCGCCATGACCCAGGCCCGCGGCTCCTTCACCATGCGCTTCGAGCGTTATGAGGAAGTGCCCAAGCAGTATCAGGCCAAGATCATCGAAGACGCCAAGAACGAGGATTAATTCCATAAATAAGACCGGCACGGGAACTTCCCGTGCCGGTTTTTTCTTTCTGAAGTTAAACGATCATTTGTCGTTTTTTCTATAAAGCATCCGGATGGAATTCAGCACACACAGCATAGCCACGCCGGAATCGGCAAAGACTGCCAGCCACATGGAAGCATGACCGAAGAGGCCCAGAATCATGACTGCAAATTTGATGGCAAGGGCAAAGACCACATTCTGCCATGCCACCGTCTGGGTCTTTTTCGCGATCTCCAGTGCCTGAGGAATGGCTGCCGGGTCAGAGGTCATGAACACCACATCCGCCGCCTCAATGGCGGCATCCGCGCCGCTGCCCATGGCACAGCCTACATCGGCACCGGCCAGAACAGGGGCATCGTTGATGCCGTCACCCACAAACATCACACCGCCGGTCTCCTGCCGGATCTGCTGCAGCCGCTCCAGCTTCTGGTGCGGCAACAGCCCGGCATGTACACCATCCAGGCCCAGTTCCCGGCCCACAGCCTCCGCAGTCTGTTCACTGTCACCGGTAAGCATAACCGTAACATACCCTCCGGATCTCAGATCCTGCACCGCTTCCGCAGAACCTTTCTTCAGGCTGTCTGCGATCCGGACAAATCCGGCATAAACGCCCTCCACTGCCACCAGAACGATGGTGCCCCGGGCCTGTACCGCATCAAATACGACACCGTTTTCTTCCAGCAGCCGGGAATTGCCGCAGAGCACCGTCTTTCCGTCCAGCACTGCCCGGATGCCCTGTCCGGCGATCTCCTCCAGCGCTTCCGGCACTTTCAGGATCAGTCCCTTTTCCCGGGCAGCCGCAGAGATGCTGACGGCAATGGGATGGCTGGACTGCTGCTCACAGGAGGCGCAGAGCGCCAGCAGTTCGTCACCGCCCTCCACCTGCTGCACAGAGAAATCACCCTTTGTCAGGGTACCGGTCTTATCCATGACCACGGCCTTCACAGCGCCCATGGCTTCCATGGACTGGCCGCCCTTGAACAGGATACCCTTCCGGCTGCCCACGCCAATGCCTGCAAAGAAGGCCAGGGGAACAGACAACACCAGAGCACAGGGGCAGCTCATAACCAGGAAGGTCAGCGCCGTATAGACCCAGTAGTGCCAGTCACCCGTCACAAGAGAGGGGATCACCGCAACAGCGGCTGCCCCGAAAACCACGATGGGGGTATATATTCTGGCAAAACGGGTGATAAACCGGTCAATTTTCGGTTTGCTGGCAGCTGCGTTTTCCACGCTGTCCAGAATCCGGGTAACCATGGATTCCGACAGCGGCTTTTCCACCTTCACCGTCAGCTGACCGGAGATATTGATGCAGCCGGACATCACACTGTCCCCTGCCGTTACCCGGACCGGCACTGGCTCGCCGGTGATGGGCGCCGTATCGATGCGGCTTTCGCCGCTGACCACTGTACCATCCAGCGGGATCCGGTCACCGGGCCGTACCAGCACTGTTGCTCCGGGGAGTACCCGTTCGGCCGGAGTGACCCGCACCTTGCCCCGAACCAGCAGGTTCACCGTCTCCGGCCGCAGATCAATGGCTTCCATGATCTGGCTGCGGCTGCGTTCCACTGCCCGGTGCTCAAAGTATTCTCCCACCCGATAGAACAGCATAACGCCCACAGCCTCAGGCGCCTCGCCAATGAGAAATGCGCCCAGGGTGGCAACACTCATCAGGAAATTCTCATCAAACACATGGCCCTTCACCATATTTTTGGCTGCTGTAGCCAAAATCTCCCGTCCCAGCAGAATATAGGCAGTGATGCAGCTGATGAGCGCAGGGATACCGGCCCCCAGGTGATCCAGGACCAGTCCCAGAACAAAGAGCGCCGCGCCCAGAAGCAGAACCGTTTTCTCAGAAACCGGCTGTCTCTCCTTCTTTTCCCGGGATCCTGCGTCAGCTTCCGATCTGGCTGCAATAACGATGCCGTCTTCCACAGTACGGGCCAACGCCTGAAGTTCCGGGATCAGAACATCCGGATTCTCTGCCGTCAGCCGCAGCTGTCTGGTGGCAAAGGTGATGGTTGCCTCCATTACGCCGGGATGTGCATTGAATTTGGCTTCCATTTTGGCCGCGCAGTTGGCACAGCCAAGATTTTCCATCAGATAAATGCGGGTGACACCGCCGGAATGAACCGGCTTTTCATGACTACATTCATGATGATGGGCATGCCCGCAGCCGCAGTCGTGATAATGTGTATGATGCTCATGACCGCAGTCGCAGTCGTGATGATGTGTATGATGCTCATGACCGCAGTCGCAGTCGTGATGATGTACATGGGCTTCCGCCGTGGGATCCTCCCGGGGAACAATGACAATTCCGTCCTCCACCGTCCGGGCCAGCGTCTGAAGCTCCGGAATCAGGGCATCCGGATCCTCTGCTGTCAGCCGCAGCTGTCTGGTGGCAAAGGTGATGGTCGCCTCCTTCACACCGGGATGTGCATTGAATTTGGCTTCCATTTTGGCCGCACAGTTGGCGCAGCCCAAATGCTCCATACGATATATTTTCTTTTCCACGAAATCGCCTCCCTTTATTTCGATATATGAGCAATCATTCATGTGTTATCATCAGTATACTACTGCCGGGACTGTCTGTCAATAGCGGCACAGAAATAATTCCGATGCCTGCCGACTGATTATGGAATCAGCAATGGCCTTTGTATCAGGCCGCCGGTCACCATGTCATCACAGGGCAATGCAACGTTCCGACATGATGACCGCGGGGAACGCCTGTCACTTCTTCCGGTTTTCCATGTGGCCGGACTGAACTACCGGCAGTTTGGGATCCACTGCCTCCCAGGGCAGTGGCTTTTTCTCCTCTTCCCGCATTCTATCACCTCAGCTACAGGTTTCCCATTCCGGAGAAAATGATTCAGGATTAACACTTCACAAACATTTCCGGAAACTTTCCATAACATTTCCCCTGTACAATGATGCCACCAAAACAAAAACGGCCAACCGCCGCACAACACTGAACAAAGGGGATTATGATTATGAACACCAACCGTTACTATCTTCTCACCGGCGCCGCAGGCTTTCTGGGCACCAATATCTGTATGCAGCTTCTGGAAAAGGGCTGCAAGGTCCGGGCACTGGTTCTGCGGGGCGACAAGTCCGTAAAGTACATTCCCTCCGAAGTGGAGGTGGTCATGGGCGACCTGACCGACGCTGCTTCTCTGGAACCCTTCTTCACCGTTCCCGAGGGCTGCACCTCCGTCATCATCCACTGTGCCTCCATGGTCACCGTGAATCCCAACTATTCCGAGAAGCTTATGGCCGTCAATGTGGGCGGTACCCGGAACATCATCACCAAGGTTCTGAATCATCCCGAGTGTGAGAAGATGGTTTATGTCTCCTCCACCGGCGCCATTCCCGAAGAACCCCACGGCACCAAGATCAGGGAAGTCAGCAAATTTACCCCCTGCGATCCCAAGAGGGTGGTCGGCGCTTACTCCCAGTCCAAGGCCGCTGCCACGCAGATGGTTCTGGACGCTGTTCAGGTTATGGGCCTGAAGGCCTGTGTTGTCCATCCCTCCGGCATTCTGGGTCCCAATGACCACGCCATCGGTGAAACCACCGGCACATTGCTCCAGATCATCAAGGGCGAGATGCCCATGGGTATGCAGGGCAGCTTCAATCTCTGCGACGTCCGGGATCTGGCTGCCGGCACCATCGCCGCCATTGACAAGGGCCGTATCGGCGAATGCTACATCCTGGCCAACAAGACCGTCACCCTGAAGGATATGTGCGATATGCTGCACAGAGAATGCAACGCCAAGCAGATCAAGTTCTATCTGCCCCTGGATCTTGCCGACAAGATCGCAGCCGGTCTGGAAAAGCAGGCAGAAAAGACCGGCAAGATGCCCCTGATGACCACCTTCTCTGTGTACAATCTGGCCAGAAACAACGAGTTTGACTATTCCAAAGCAGAATCCGAACTGGGCTATACCACCCGTTCCTACGAGGAGACCATCCATGACGAAGTTCAGTGGATGATCGCCGAAGGGCTCATCGATGGCAACGGCGTCACCGAAAAACCCACCCTCATGACCAATGAGCAGATCCGGGAAGGCGGCTATATGGAGGACATCGTCCGTGCCACCGAGCACGACTTCAGCATCCCCGAAGTCGACCCCATGGAAGCCTACAAAGCCATCGAGACCGGTGTGGTTTCCGGCTACAAAAAGATCGAGGACAGCGTGGTTTCCGGTTACAAAAAGATCGAAGACAGCGTTATTACCGGCTACAGGAAAATCGAAGACACATTTGTCCAAAAATTCCTGGCCCGGGACGGAGAGACCACTGAGGATGTCAAAGAGCGCCTCAACAAGTAATGGGCACAAAAGCGGGAGATTCGCACATCTCCCGCTTTTTCCGTGAACAGAAACAAAACTTTAACATATTACTGCTATACTGGTAAAAAACCAACAGGAGGCTCTGCCATGTTCCACATATTGGTCGTGGAGGACGACCGGGACTTAAACCGAAGCGTCTGCTCTTTCTTAAATCACAGCGGCTACACTGCCACCGGCTGCCTGGGTGCGGAGGAAGCTTATGATGCCATGTACGAGACAGTTTTTGACCTGATCGTTTCCGACATCATGATGCCCGGCATCGACGGCTTTGAATTCGTCCGGACAGTGCGCAGTCTGAATGACAATATCCCCATCCTGTTCATGACCGCCCGGGATGATTTCGCCGCCAAGCAGCGGGGCTTCCGGGTGGGCGTGGATGATTATATGGTAAAGCCCATCGATCTGGACGAGCTTTTCCTGCGGATCGGCGCTCTGCTGCGCCGTGCCAAGATTGCATCCTCCCGCCGCCTGACGGTCGGCCGCTTCACCATGGATGCTGACGAGCGTACCGCCTATCTGGATGACGAAGAGATCAGTCTGACCAACCGGGAATTCAGCCTGCTGTACAAGCTGCTGTCCTATCCCAAAAAGACCTTCACCCGGCAGCAGCTGATGGACGAGTTCTGGGACGCAGACACAGCCTCCAGCCCCCGGACGGTGGACGTTTACATGACCAAGCTGCGCAGCAAACTCTCCGGCTGTGAGGACTTTGAGATCAAGACGGTTCACGGGCTGGGCTATAAGGCGGTGATCAAATGAGCGGGCGATGGAAGCACCACCTGAAAAACGGGATCATCAGCTTCTTCGTATTTTTTATTCTTGTGACCTTTGTGGTGACCTGCTGTTTTGTTTTGTTTCTGACCACCATGCAGGATAATCTCACCATTCCCCTGACGGAAATGCACCTGCAGCTGGCCGCCAAGCTGACTTTCGGCAATATTCTGCTGCTGAGCCTGCTGTTCTCCACCGTTGACGGTGTGCGCCGTCACTTTACCGTGGACATTCCGGTGAACAAGATCCTCACCGCCACGGACAAGGTGATGCAGGGGGATTTCACTGTCCGAATCCAGGAGTCAAAGCGCAACAGCATGTACGGCTTCAACCGCATCATCCACAATTTCAATGCCATGACCGCAGAGCTTTCCGGCACCGAAACCCTGCGCACCGACTTTATTGCCAATGTCTCCCATGAACTGAAAACCCCGCTTACCGTCATACAGAACTACGGCACCCTGCTGCAGCAGCCGGGACTTGCGGAAGATGACCGGACAGAATATGCCCGGGTCATCACTGCCTCCTCCCGGCGTCTGGCAGAGCTGATCTCCAACATTCTGAAACTGAACCGGCTGGAAAACCAGCAGATTTTCCCGGAGGCCGAGGAATACGACCTTTCCGAACAGCTGTGCCGGAGTATTCTGCTGTTTGAGGAAATCTGGGAGAAAAAGGACATCGATCTGGACGTTCAGATCCCCGATGGCATCCGGGTAAAATCCGATCCGGATCTTTGGGAGCTGGTATGGAACAATCTTCTGTCCAACGCCATGAAGTTCACCCCGGAAGGAGGCCACGTCTCCCTCCGGCTGACAGTGGAGGATCACTTTGCCGAGGTTACCGTATCCGACACCGGCTGCGGTATGACTGCCGAGCAGGGACGCCATATTTTCGAAAAATTCTATCAGGCAGATACTTCCCACGCTGTCCGGGGCAACGGTCTGGGGCTGGCGCTGGTGAAGCGGGTAGTGGACATCACCGGCAGTACCATCTCCGTTCAAAGCACTCCGGGAAAGGGCAGCACCTTTACCGTCCGGATGGGAGGCGTCCTGTGAAAAAGAATACATTTGCCGCTGTCTGGAACCGCTTCCTTCACTGGAAGGGCTGGACATCCTGGCTCCACTGGAAGGGCTGGAAGGCCATCGCCCGATGGAAGCTCTGGGGAAATATTGCCCGGTGGCCCGGCTGGAAGGCGCTGCTCTGGCCCCATCCGGTGATCATCGCGTTGATGACCATTCTCTCCACCGCCGCCCTGATCTGGGTATTTGCCTATCATCAGGAAACCAACCCACTGGCTTATCTTTTTTACTGCTGTGCCTTCTATGCCCTGCTGACGGTATGCCTGCGGATCCCTTCCGCCGTAAAATGGTGCCGGCAGGCTGCCGCCAGCAGCCCCTGGCTGCAGAAATATGCCGCCGGCAGTGAAAACCGGTTCCGGGCCAGACTGTACCGGGATCAGTTCATCAGCTTTCTGTACGGCCTCTTCAAGATTCTTTACGGATATTTCAGCGCCTCTTTCTGGATCGCCGCCGACGGCGGCTACCATCTGCTTCAGGGCATCCTTCAGCTGGCTGTAATCCTGCGCCGCAGGAATCACCCCGGAGCGGATATTCAGTGGAAAACCTACCGCCTGTGCGGCATGCTGATCCTGATAATGTCGGTTCCCATCGCCGGCATGGTATGGCTGGCAGTCTCCACCGGCGCCCACAAGGAATATCCCGGCTTTCTGATCTTCATCACCGCCCTCTTTGCATTTTATAAACTTCCCAGCGCCTTTGTCCGTGTGGCAAAAGACCGCCGCCATACCGCCCCTCTGGATTCCGCCATCCGGCTGCTGAAACTGTCGCAGGCTCTGTTTGCCATGTTTTCCCTGCAGGTTTCCATGATCTTCCAGTTTGGCGGCAGCTCGGATTTCGCCGTCCTCATGAATTCCCTTACCGGAACCGCTGTCTGGACCATGATCTCCGGTATGGGCATCTATATGCTCCGGCGGGGGCACCGGGATTTGAATCAATATCTTCAGGAGAACTGCCATGAATAACGACAATTCCTTTGAATATACCTACTCCGCCAGGGAGCAGGAAGAACTGCTGAAGATCCGGGAAAAGTACCTTCCCCGGCAGGAAAGCAGGCTGGATCAGCTGCGCCGTCTGGACAGCAGCGTCACCAAAAAGGCCACTGCTGCCGCCCTTTCCCTGGGTATTCCCAGCAGTCTGGTGCTGGGCACCGGTATGAGCTGCTGTATTGTCTGGGGCGACGCTCTGATGCTGCCCGGCATCGCCGTGGGCATCCTGGGCATTGCCGGTATGGCGCTGTCCTATCCGCTTTACACCCGGACAATCCGGAAGGAACGGGCACGGATCGCACCGGAGATCCTGCGGCTGACCGAAGAGCCGCACCTGTAACAGCCTGCAAATTCTTAATTTTTCTGTAAATTTTCTGTAATTCCTCCCCCAGCAGTTGCAAACCGACAATTTGTGCGTTATAATGTCAGAACAAAGCAGGAATTCAGGCCTGACTGCGCCTGCAGCAACCGTCCCTTTGCCTGTGAGAAATAAGGAGGAACACCACATGAAAAAGAATATTTTCTCCATCATGCTGCTGATCGTTATGATCGCTGCCCTGATGGTTTCCGCAACGGGCTGCGGCAAGAATGAAGAAGCCGCTGATGAAGCCGCTCTCCGGATCGCTGAACTTGAGCAGCAGAATGCTGATCTTCAGAAGCAGATCGAGGCCCTGACCGCTGAGCTCAACGGTATGAAGCAGCGGGCTGCCCTGCAGAACTGGAATCTGACGGCCGATGCCTGGAACGATGGCAACGGCGCCACCGTCACCTTCACCGCCACCCCCATCAACTATGTGGAGGGCCAGCGGGCTGCTCTCAGCATCCGCATGGGTGACCTGGAAGCCGAAAGCACCAACTGCGTCTGGGATGGCTCCTCTTTTGTCGGCTCTGTGGAGCTGAGCGCTGCCGACGGCTACAGCTACTACTGTATTCTGACCAATCTGGACGGTTCTCAGGAAGAGATCGTCCTGAATTCCCCCGAGAACACCACCAACGAGACGCTGGTCTATCTGGGTTCCAATCTGACGACCTATGCCAACATGGTCGTGGAAGACTGGTCCTCCGCCAATGGCAAGCTGGTCATCGGCTCCGGCTACATCCAGGCCCAGATGCCCCGCCTGTCTGCCGGCGGCACCGCCCCCTCCGTCACCAGAACCGAGCTGGTCCTGCACCTGAACGGAGAAGAAGTGGACCGTCAGGAGGTTGTGCTGACTGCCGGAGAAGGCAAAAATAGCTACGAAACCACGGTCAGCAACCTTTCCTTCTCTGTTCCCGCCATGGAAGATGAGCATCAGCTGGATCTGTGGCTGGAAATCACACTGAGCAACGGCAACATCGTCTCCGCCTCCGGCGGCAGCTGGTACAGCAACAGCGGCGAACTGCAGCTGGTAGTCGGCTGATATCCCATCGTTATACACACCTCCTCCGGGAGGTGTGTTTTTTTTGCGGTTTATTGTTTTTTTAAGACTTTTCCCAACCTCAGGCCCCTTCTAACATTTTCCACAAATTTCTGCTCCCCGGTGCAAATTTTATGTGAATACTATAAAAAAGTCTGAAATATAAGTATTTTTGGATTGATTTTATAATATGTTTGGCATACAATAAGACACGAGCGGATTTCAGGGAAAATCGGCTCCGGACAAAATCGAACCGAGGTGAAGGCAATGCTGAACATCGTGCTGGTGGAACCCGAGATTCCACAGAACTGCGGCAACATTGCCCGTACCTGCGCTGCCACCGGCTGCCGCCTGCATCTGATCCGTCCTCTGGGCTTCGACATTTCCGAGAAAGCCGTCCGCCGGGCCGGTCTTGACTACTGGCACATGGTGGAGGTTTTCGACTATGAAAACATGGCGGATTTCTTCGCCAGAAATGATGTGCAGGAAATGTGGTGCCTGTCCACAAAAGCACCCCGGTGCCATGTGGAAGCGGATTACCATGACGGCTGCTACCTGTTCTTCGGCAAGGAGACCAAAGGTCTGCCGGAAGATTTTCTGGATGCCCATTATGATTCCTGTGTGCGCATCCCCATGCGCAGCGATGCCCGGAGCCTGAATCTGAGCAACGCTGTGGCAATTACCGTTTACGAGGCCCTGCGCCATCTGGACTTTCCGGGACTGCAGGACTATGGAAAAATGCGGGAACCATCCCGCCATTAGATTATGGAGGAAATACCATGAACTACAACAAGAAGTCTATCGAAGACATCGAAGTAGCAGGCAAGCGCGTTCTGTGCCGCTGCGACTTCAACGTTCCCACCAAAAACGGCAAGATCACTTCCGACAAGCGTATCGTTGCCGCTATGCCCACCATCAAGTATCTGGTCGAGCATGACGCCAAGGTCATCCTGTGCTCCCACATGGGCAAGCCCAAGGGCGAATGGAAGCCCGAGCTGAGCCTGAAGGTGGTTGCCGAGCGCATCTCCGAGCTGCTGGGCAAGGAAGTCATCATGGCTTCCGACGTTGCCGGCGAAGACTCCAAGGCAAAGGCTGCTGCCCTGAACAACGGCGATGTCATGCTGCTGGAGAACACCCGCTACATCAAGGGCGAGACCAAGAACGATCCCGAGCTGAGCAAGGCTCTGGCTGATCTGGCTGACATCTTCGTCAACGATGCTTTCGGCACCGCTCACCGCGCTCACTCTTCCACCGCCGGTGTTGCTGACCACCTGCCCGCTGTCTGCGGCTACCTGGTCCAGAAGGAAGTTTCCATCATGGGCAAGGCTCTGGCCAACCCCGAGCGTCCCTTCGTCGCCATCCTGGGCGGCGCCAAGGTTGCTGACAAGCTGAACGTCATCAACAACCTGCTGGAGAAGGT
>JAFQTF010000050.1 GCA_017409205.1 Oscillospiraceae bacterium
CAGCAGATTTATTGCTGCGCTTAATTTCAGACCAAGAAAATGTCTTGGCTGGAAAACTCCCTATGAAGTTGCTTTCAATCAAGTGTTGCACTTGACTTGACAAACCGCCCCTGCAAGAAAAGTACCAAAAGAAGCAGGCACAAGGGGTCCTATAAGTCGCGCTCCCGCGCGCCCCAGCCGTCCCCTTGTGAATCCCCCGGCCGCAACGCAATAGGCGCTGGAGCACCTTAACCTGGATTCTGATTTGGGCAGAAATGTCCCGATTTCTGCCCAAATGGGGTGGTACTGAGGACGGATGGGCGGGAATCGGAACATTCCCGCCTCCGTGCTAAACCTTGCCGGCCTGACAGCACAGGAGGGGGCTTCTTAAGGGGGACGGCTTTTTGAAAAGTCCCCCTTAAGACGACTTCTTTGGTTACTTTCTTGTTCGGTGACAAGAAAGTAATATCGCCTTGCTAAAATAAACGATCATTTATTATACCCATAAAAAAAGCCTCCGGGCTTTGCAGTCCGGAGGCTTGGGAAATGTGAAATTACACCACCAGGAAGGTGCAGGTCATGGGTGCCAGTTCCACCTTGCCGGCGGCTACAGGAGCGCCGCTGAGGTCAGGCAGTTCCCAGTTCTCACCCAGGACCAGATCACGGCCGTTCAGGGTCATCACAGTAGCGCGCTTGACACCGTCCTTGCCGTTCAGAACCCAGATCAGGCCATCGTTGGGCACATCAACAGTGGTGGTCTCCGTCTCAGAGTTGTTGATGATCAGATAGCACTTCTTGGTTGCATCCTTCTTGTAGGACTGGACATAAACGTGGGCGCCCTCGCGAACAGGTTCACCGGAAGCGTAAACATTGGTGCCCATCAGCTCGATCCATAGCTTGACAGCAAAGAAGTTGGGTCTGGGATCGTGGACGAAGCGGGCCAGATAAGCGTAGTCGGAAGCGGTCAGGGTATTGTGGAAAATAACACCCTTGGTCAGAGCAGAGAAGCCGCCCAGCTCATTCAGGGTACGCAGGACATCCAGATAGGTGGAGGACCAGGTGGAACCGCCGCCGCCTGCTTCGCCGGACTCAGTGACCCACATTTCAGTGCCGGGGGCGTACTTATCCCGGTAGGGGATATATGCGCGGCAGAAGCTCATAGCGGTGTCCAGGAAAGCTTCACTGTTGGCTTCGCTTGCATCCCAGTGGCCATTGGGCATAACGGATGCCAGGCGGTCAGAAATACCATTGTAGTAGTGGTAAGAGAACACATCCAGAGGCATCTCCAGGCCGTTCAGCAGCTCATCGGCAGTAGCGCTTTCACGGGCGATCTGCTCCACGCCGCCGCCACCCTGATTGGGCTTGCCGAAGACAACATCTGCGCCGCCGGTATCGGAGGTACCGACGTACAGACACTCGGGATAGTTTTCCTTCAGCCACTTTGCGAACAGGTCAGCATCCCGGCGGTAGTGGGCAGCTGTGTAGCCCTTGGGGAAGCCGGTATCTTCCAGCATGTTGGGCTCATTGGCAAATTCGGCAGCCATAATGGGCACACCATACTCCTTGGAGAACTTGAAGAGCTTTTCAGCCTCATGAGAGGGCCAGGGCTCCTCGGCGCTGTGCAGGCCGGGGCAGTTGGCCACGGAGACCTTCAGCTTCAGGCCGCAGTCACGGACAAAGTCCAGAACGCCGATCCACTGCTCCTTGGTCAGAACGTTCAGGTAACCCTCAGGAACCTGACCGGGAGCGTACTCGCCGTCGAAGTCATAGTAGGTCTTGGTTGCCCAGGTACCGGAAACACGGCACCAGCAGGTGCCCAGATCCTTGGTCAGCTTGCGCAGCTTGGGATTGTACAGATCGACAGGGGGATAGACCTGCATCAGATCCTTGTACATGGCGGCGATGCCGTCAGCAGAGGGCTCCACATAGAAATCCTCGGTGCCGGCGATCTGCTCGGGGGTGTAAGCCTTCCAGAAGGTGCCGCCGGTAACTTCGGCAAACTCCACGTTGTAGCTCACCAGATCGGGGTTCTGCTCATGCAGGAACTTCACTTCGCTGGGATTCAGCTTTACAAATTCTGCCATTATTATTTCTCCTCACTTGACGGCGCTTGCCGCCGGATTTATCTGCACAGTGCCAACCTCTGTACAAATAGTTATATTCATTATAATAATATCCTTTGCAAAACGCAAGTCACCGCCCCCCGCTTTCCTCTTTTCCCCTGCCAAAGATACCCCCTGCATTTTTGTGGAATCTAGCCAAAGCAGGCTTCCGGCCCGGCAGACAGCCACGGAATCCCAATTTACTTTCCGTGGAAATATGCTATAATGAAAAAAACCGTTTTCGGAGGTGTCCCATGACAAACGAAAAAGCCGCTGCCCTCCGCAGATATTTCGGCATCATCCACAGCATTTCCATATTGCTGGCAGGACTGTGCCTGATGCTGGCCTGCGCCGGGATCTATTTTTCCGGCGAAGGCTATTCCCGGGATGCGGTAGCTGCCGCCTTCTCCTCCGTTTCCCTGCCGGTCTTCCTCTGCCTGATTCTCACCGGTGTGAGTTTTCCGCTGAAATGGCGATACCCGCTTCCCGGTGAAAGCCCCCGTCCCGCAGGAAAGCAGGCGCAAAAGCCCTCCGCCGCTGACACCGCAGACGTACCGCCTCAGAAAGCAACGTACCTGCTGCTGGCTGCCGGTATTGTGCTGGCGCTCTGCGGCTTTTTCACCGGCGGCACCGCTGATGTGCTGGCCAAGGCTGTAAATATCTGCACAGAGTGCATCGGACTGGGGTAAAAACCATGAAAAAGATCAGAAACTTTATTCCCTCCAAACGGAGGCTGATGCAGCTGTACTTCGCGCTGCTGTTCAACGCCAACCTGAAGGGCTTCGTTTCCGGCAGAATCTACCAGGGCCAGAGCAAGCAATTCTGTGTCCCCGGCATCAACTGCTATTCCTGCCCCGGCGCCACCGGCGCATGCCCGCTGGGTTCCCTTCAGGGTGCCTTCAGCGCAGACAGAAGTACCCTTTTCTATGTTTGCGGCATCCTGATGCTGCAAACCGTCCTTCTGGGCCGGATGATCTGCGGCTGGCTGTGCCCCTTCGGACTAATCCAGGAGCTATTGTACAGGATCCCCACGCCCAAACTGAAGAAAGGGCCTGTGACCCGGATACTATCCTGGATGAAATATGTGCTTCTTGCAGTTTTTGTCTTTGTCATTCCGGTTACTTATGCCTTCCGGGACATCCCGCTTCCCGCCTTCTGCAAATTCATCTGTCCCGCCGGAACGCTGGAGGGTGGTCTGGCACTTCTGGCCAATCAGGTAAACGAAAGCTACTTCGCCATGCTGGGGCCTCTGTTTACCTGGAAATTCCTGCTGATGGTCAGCATCCTGACGGGCTGTATCTTCGCCTTCCGGCTGTTCTGCCGGTTCCTGTGTCCTCTGGGTGCAATCTACGCTCTGGGGAACAAACTGTCCTTCTTTGGTATTCAGCTGGATGAACACAAATGTATCGACTGCGGCAAGTGCCTGCGCACCTGTGAAATGGACATCCGCCATGTGGGTGACCGGGAGTGCATCAGCTGCGGCGAGTGTATCGACGTATGTCCCACCCAGGCCATCCGGTTCAAAGGCGGCCGGATCTTCCTGAAGGAAAATGAAATTTCTGAAAGTCCCTCCCCTGCCCTGCGGAAAAAGCGCACCGCATTGCAAGCCATCACCGCCGGGATCATGGCGGCTGTTCTGGCAGCAACGGTCGTCTCCTGCTGGAATACCGCAGACGCTGCCCCGGATGTGGGCAACGCCATTGGTGACCGCTGTCCCGGCTATGCCCTGGAACGCATAGATGAGAACGGGATCCTTTCCGAGACCATTGATCCCGCAGCCACCGGCACGATCACCATCGTGAACTTCTGGGGCACCTGGTGCACACCCTGTATTCAGGAACTTCCCTATTTCGACCGGATCGCCTCGGACTATGCCGACACCGTCACGGTCATCGCGGTTCATACCCATTCCGTTGTTGATACGGCTCCGGATTTCATTGCAGACCATTATTCCGGCAGTTCCATTGTTTTTGCGAAGGACTACCCTGTGGATGAAGTCGGTCTGGTGGGCGGCTATTATTCTGCGCTGGGCGGCCGTGGAACCTTCCCCTATACCGTGATACTGGACGAAAACGGCGTCATACAGGATATTTTTGTCGCTGCCCTGGATTATGAAGACCTGCGCAGCGCCATTAAAGCCATTCCGGCAAAATAAAATTCACCCCGGCGTTCCATCGCCGGGGTGTTTTTCTGTCAGTTGGTTTGTTTCAGCACCAGTGTCATTTCAAAGCTGCCCGCTTCAAAGGGGTACTCAGTCTGCTCAGAGCTGTGGGTATAGCCCTCCGGCAGGGAGAGGATACTCACCTTATAGGCATCCTCTTCCGCAGAAAACAAGGCCTTTCCTTCCGCATCCGTGGAGCTCACCATACATACCTCGCTGCACAGCTGCACCATAACACCGACCAGCGGCGAACCTGCTTCATCCACCACATGGACCGTATAAGTAGTCTCTCCCTGCACGGGTTCTTCCGTTTCGGCAGACGTTCCGCCGCAGGCTGTCATGGTCAGCAACAGCGCCAGTGCCAGAAAAAGGACCGTCCATTTTTTCATAAGCAACCTCCCTGTTCCGTTATTCTCCGCAGCAAAAACCGGGGAGTTTTTTTGTGTGAAATCATAGTATCACAGCAAAAAAACACCGTCAACGCTTTTTCCGGGAGTTAACAGATTGTTTTCAGATACCGGATTCCGGCAGGGCAGGATCCAGCCGGAGTCCCCCGGAACTGCAGCTGTTTATGGAGTTTATCACCTTCTCTGAGTATGAATTGAGCGTATTATAACGAGATCTCACAGTCTGTCAATGATTTATAGCGAAGGGAACGGTATCGTTTCGGCAAACTATATCTCAGGAAAGCAGTCGCAGAAACCACAGTTGCCCTTGGTATTGGCTTCGGCAGCAGAAATGGCCCTGTCAGCATAGGTGCCAATGACGGTGTAGCCGTTGCGCTCTGCGTAGGCTGCACACTCTTTGACCTGGCATTCAATGGATTCCTCTCACCGGCTGCTGGAAGAATAACGGGCACAGATAACTGCTCTCATGTAAAAATCCCCCCGTGATATGTTTGGATAATCATATCACAAGGGGGATTCTTTAGTCAATCTGTAGGGTGAAAGTAAAGGCAAATGCAATGCAGCCTTTAGTGCGAGCGAAGCGAACAGTTCGGCACTTTAGCCGTTAGACAAATTGGGAGTTTGCCTAATTATTTTTAAATAGCTGCTTGCTGAACTTTTGGAAATCTTTTGTCAAAGAACAGAAGTGGGCAGACTTCGGTACAATGTTCCCATCCCTATCAATATATTCGCTGCAGAACTCCATTTGATAAAACATACCATAGGAAACAATCATAAATGGCCCATGCAGCATAAAAATACCGTTCTTTCGCCAAATATCCTGCTGGATTATAACTCCTTTCCCATCAGATGCGACTTGCATAGGGATATTATCAAGCTCTTCTTCTGAGAAATAGATGGCAAGATATCGTTCTGCTTTACCAGTTAGAAAAGAATGCAATTCTTCATCCGATAATTCTTTGAAGCATCTCTTGGCGTTCTTGGAATCCCAATACCAACAATAGACGAACAGATTCTTATTTGAGAGATATTCGGCTAGGCCTATCAATTCATCATCCGACCAATAACCTGCCAATGAATAGGTTTTGTATTTGATTTTGGGTTGTTTACAGAATGTGATAGGTTGGTCAAACAGTTGAGCAGACGGCGAATAATCAATTTCAATAGGCGGAAGTCTTTTGACTTTTTGACAAACTGTACATGAGCAATTAATGCTTATTTCTCTAAAATCGCCTGTATCAACTCTTGGTATATAGTCAAATGTAAGGTGAAAACGGTCATTTTTACAAGAACATTTCATAACTGGCGGGTATTTCTCTTGGATAAGGTCATACCAATAATCTGCACTGTCCAAAAGAAAAAAAGATTTATCTGTTGGGGTACATATGATGCCTACATTCTCATCTCGAATATATCTTACTTGAAAATCTTTCTCACCGTCTGGAGTTTTAATTGCCTTTGAAATTACATCTTCGTTTTGATACATAGATTCTCACCAATCTGTTAGTCAAATTCAAGTTTATCTAACTGTATTATAGCGGATATATGTTTGATGTGCTAGGTCAAAAATGTAAATTTTTACAGGCCGATTTGGAAAGGCATGATTGTCAAATCGGGACTTTCTGAATCGGGTGCCTGGGGTGTGGGGTGGCTAGACCCCCACCGTGGGTTTCGCTTCATGTTCTATCCTATCGATCTGTTTTTTTGTTCCAAAAAAGCAATTCTTCAGATTCTGCCGGGAACCCGGAATGAAGCATAAGGAGCGTACATCAAACGCCTTATTGTCCAAACAAAAAACAGCTATTTTGTTTCCAAAACAGCTGTTTTTGGTGCCGCTAACCGGACTCGAACCGGTACGAAAGTCACCTTTCAGTGGATTTTAAGTCCACGGTGTCTACCTATTCCACCATAGCGGCGTGTATGAAATTTGAAAGATAAGCCTTGCAGGTTGTGTGAAATCGGGAGGCAACTGAGCCCCCAACGGGGACAGTTCGGTTGAAAACCCGTTGCAACGCAACAAGTTTTCAATCAAATGTCCTTTGAAAAAATCGGATTTTATGTCCCCTGTGTCTACCGATTCCACCACAACGGCGGCTTCTGTCATGATACCATATTTTTTTCAAACCGTCAAGCGTTACAGCTGGTCAATGTTCAGGGCAAAGGCTCCCAGGCAATGCTCCAGGAACCAGTCCAGTTCCGGGCGGCCCATCGCCTTCATGGAATCCCAGGTCTGGCGGGCAGCTGAATCGAATTCCGTATTGCCGGCCTTCTGCTCTTCCAGGCACTTGATATGGGCGGAAAGCTTGTCTGCCGCCTTGACGAAGGGCTCCAGCTCGGCGTCATCCTCCAGCACATACTGCGCATAGCTATTCCGCAGTTCCGGAGGCAGCATATCCAGCAGCCGGTTTCCGGCAATACGCTCCACCTGCTTGTAGGCATCCTTGATCTCCGGGTTGTAATACTTGATGGGTGTGGGCAGGTCGCCGGTCAGGATCTCGGAGGCATCGTGATACAGCGCCGCCACGGCACATCTGTCTGGATCCGGGGTGGGGAGCTTCAGGATCTCCCGGCGGATCAGGGCCAGGGCATGGGCCAGCACCGCCACCTGGTGGCTGTGCTCCTGGATGTTTTCAGAAAAAGAATTGCGCATCAGACCCCAGCGGGTGATATAGCGCATTCGGCCCATCAGGGCATAAAATTCATTCGCCATGGATCAATTCCTCAATTTTCTCCACCAGCTGCCCAGTGGTTTCACAAAAATATTTTCCCCCGGCATCTGCCATATCCTGCCGGTCCCGGAATCCCCACAGAACACAAACACAGGGAACTCCGGCATTTTTCGCTGTCTGTACATCCACCTCGCTGTCGCCCACATAGATGCAGCGGTCTGCGCCAATGGCTGTCATTCCCCTGCGCACCATATCTGCCGCAGGCTTGCGGGGACAGTCCGGTGTTTCCCCCAGGGCATAAAGGCCGGGAAAATACACTCCGCAAAGCGTCTTCACGGCGCTGTCGGGCTTATTGGACACAATGGCCACGGGATATACTTTCTTCAGCGCCTCCAGCGCTTCCGGGATCCCGTCGTAAGGTTTTGTCTTTATCTGACAGTGGTCTGTATAATAGGGTCTGTACACTGCCAGCACCTGCTGCACAGTTTCCTCCGGCGTTCCTTCCGGCAGACTTCTGCGGATCTGGTTTTCCGCACCGTTTCCCACTGCGCGGCGGATCTGTTCCCTTGTCCGGGCAGGGTAGCCGAAGCTGCCCAGGGCAAAATTGGTGGCATCCGTCAGGTCGTCCAGCGTGTCCAGCAGGGTGCCGTCCAGATCGAATAAAATACCGGTCATATTACCGCTCCCTGTTCTTCCGGATGCGGATGTCCGTTCCCAGGAAGGTCTTTCCCTCGAAGCTGCCATAGATCCGGGATGCGATCTGGGGAGAGTAACGGCGGCCCATTTCCTCCACATTCAGATTGGTGGTGATCAGCATGGGCTTGCCGGACAGCAGGCGGTCATTGAGCAAACTGTAAAGCGCTGCCGTCACAAACTGACCCGGCATTTCCGTACCCAGGTCATCGATGATCAGAAGGTCGCACTCTGTCAGCTTGGCAGCCTCCCGGCGGGATTCCTCGGTAGGATTGAATTTTGCCTGCTCCAGCTTCCCGAACAGATGTGCCGCAGTTTCATAAGCCACGCTGTAGCCCCGGTCCGCTACCACCCGCGCCACGCAGGCCGCCAGGAAGGTCTTGCCCAGGCCGGTGCCGCCTACAAACAGCAGGCTTTCTGCACTGGGTGTGAAGGTCAGCGCATAGCGGCGGATGGACTGATAGTTCCGCTCCATCAACATCCGGGGGCTGATGCCGATCCGGGGATCCAGCTCATCGGGATAGTAGTCCAGCCGGAACTGATTGAAGGTCTCCTTACCGCCGGAAAGGATGGAAAGCTCCTTCTTCTGCTCCTGACGGCACAGTTCCCGCAGGCACTCGCACATATTGCTTCCCACATAGCCGGTGCCGCCGCAGTTGTCGCAGACGGGACTGTCATCCAGAAAGCCCTCTTCAAAATATTCTTCTGTCAGCCGGGCACGCTCCCGCTGCAGCTTCAGGTTCTCCATCCGGATGGCATCCATTTCCGCCCGGCCGTCACTGCCCTGCCGGAAGGCTGCCTGGGCAGCCTTGGCCATGGTATGCCGCAGCTGGATGTCGATTTCCCGGAGCCGGGGCATCTGGGCATAGGCAATTGCCAGATGCTGACGGTTTTCGGATTCCCGGTCCTCTTTTGCCTGGGCCAGCCGCTCTCTTGCACGGCGGACCACCTCTGCACTGTATGCCATGGTTTACCCCTCCTTCATTGCACGCTGAATAAAGGCCAGCTCCGCTTCGCCCAGCTGGCCGCTGGCGCCCTTGGGCACCGGCTTCTGGTCGCCGCTGCGAACCGCCTCAGCGGTACGCAGACCCTGGTCATTCCAGCGCTGTAAGATCTTGTTCATATAGGCCCAGTTCAGGCCGCCGGTATTGAGGCAGGTGCGCTCATAGGCCATGGCAATCAATTCTTCCTCAATACCCATATCCAGCCACCGCAGGGCATATTTTTCCTCTGCCGCTGTCAGGCTCCTGCCCCGGATCTGCAGCTGATCCATCAGCCGGCGCAGCCGGGAATTGCGGACGTTCTGGGCAGAGATAAAAGCTGCCGCCTCTTCCACCGTGTCGATGCCCTGTTCTGCCCAGGCATATGCCTCCTTTTCGATGGTACGCAGGCTGGGATTCCGGCTGTTGCCCCGCTGACGGGCACGCTCCTTGCAATAGCACACCAGCACCGAGATCACATCTCCGGGCAGGCCCAGATACCGGACGAAGCCCAGAAGGATCTTCAGCTCCTCCGTATTCAGGCTTCTTCCCAGCAGCCGCTGGACTTCCCCGTAAAGGCCCCGGAAATCCAGATCCGAATCCATTGCCCGCAGCACATCCTGCTCAGAATAGCTGGGCCGTTCTCCGGGGGCGATATGGGAAGGCCGAACCTCCGGCCACAGTCCCAGCTGCCGCAGCGTGGCACCGGCGCACTGAAGCCGGGCGTCATTCATATTCAGTTCCCTGGCCGCATCCTCCGGCCGGTTGCCGGTATTTATGTAGAGATACAGCAGCGCTGCATCCGGACTGGCTGCACTCAGCAGCCGCCGCACATCGCTCTGGGGGATGGTAAGGGTTTGGCTAATCATGATATGTCCTCGCAAATTTCGTCAGTTACGGAGATTATACCACAGCTTTCCCCCTTTCACAACGGACGAAGAAAAGAGAATTTTACCCAAATTCCCCTGCCGTTTTTGACAGGACACAGGATATTGTGTATTTTTTCGTTTCAAGACCCTATACAGGGAAAAACCGGAGTCAACCGGCTCCGGTTTTTGTTTTTTCTCTGTCCCGATGTGGCAGAATGTACGCAGGCAGGCTGTTCCCCACCCGCCCGCTGGATAACTGCTGCTTCAGCTGTCTGCAGCTACTGAATAACCAGCCGTTACCGGACGCATCACACCGCTGCGCCTGCGGCGACACACTTGACAGATTATGGAAGCAGTTGCCTGATCGGTCGTCACAGATCGTTTCCGTTTCCTTTGCTGTCCGGGCTTAGTATAACCCGGAAACAACACAATATCCGGAGGTTTTTATGGAAAATATTGTCATTCTCTCCATTCTGCTCCTGCTGGGCATCGTTCTGGTCCGCACACTGCTGCTGCCACTCCGGCTGGCGGCAAAAATCGCTGTCCATTCCGGCTGCGGGTTTCTGTGCCTGTGGATCCTGAACACCGTTTCCGGCTATACCGGTATTTTCCTGCCCATCAATGCCGTCACCGCCGTCATCGCCGGATTCCTGGGACTTCCGGGGATCGGCCTCATCGCCCTTCTGGAGATGGTCGCATAGAAAAAGGCACGCCTTTCAGCGTGCCTTTTGTATCAGTTCTGGATATGAACATTCAGGTGGGGATAGGTCATGAGGATGCCCTGCTCATCGAAGATATCCTTGACCCGCTTGTTCAGTGCAAAGTACACATCCCAGTAGTCGGCGCTCTTGACCCAGACACGCAGCGCATACTCGATGGAGCTTTCGCCGTAATTCATGATAAGAGCCTGGGGTGCGGGAGTCAGCAGCACATTGTCCATAGTGCCGGCCAGAGCCAGTGCATCCAGCACCTTCTGGGTGGGCATGGCGTAGGATGCAGTGATGGACACATCCACGCGGCGGGTCTCCTCAGCAGAGTAGTTGACGATCTGAGCAGCCACAACAGCGCTGTTGGGGATGGAGATCACCTTGTTGTCGGGGGTAGCCAGCTTGGTGTAGCTCATGTTGATCTCCTGGACAGTACCTGCCTGACCTGCGATCTCCACAAAGTCACCGGAATGGAAGGGATGGGTGTACAGAATGGTGAAGCCACCGATGATGTTGGACACCATGTTCTGCAGCGCCAGGGAAAGTGCCAGAGTCAGCACGCTGGCCAGAGCAACGATGCTGGTGACATCAATGCCCAGGGTGGAAGCCACGATCAGGCCCAGCAGGATGTACAGGGCAGTCTTGGCCAGGGAGGTGATGAGGGTGTGGGCTGCCTTTTCCAGCTTGGACTTCTCCAGAGCCTTCTTCAGTACCTTGCCGATGATCCGGATGGCCAGAATACCGATGACCAGCACGATCAGCGCGGTGCAGAACTTCCGGAACAGACCGCTGGAAAGAATGGCAAAAATTGCTTCGTTCATATAATTTCTCCTTTATTAAGATTTTTGCCTATTATACAACCAAAGCCTGCAAATAGCAAGAGTCAAGTGTTTTTCTTGACATTTTTCCGGCAGGCAGTATAATTATGATAGAATCATATGGAAAAGGAGCGTTTTTCCCATGTATTACAGAATGAACGTTGCAGGTCTGGAAAGAGATCTGCCCATCTGCCCTGTCAATGACAAGCTCTATATCGCAGGCTTCGTTATTTTCGGCGACCAGGAGCTGACCGTGGCCTGCGCCCGGGAACTGCTGGCACGAGCCCCCGAATATGACTACATCATCACCGCTGAGGCAAAGGGCATCCCCCTGGCCCATGAAATGGCCCGTCAGGCCGGCGACGCCAAGTACATTCTGGCCCGGAAGGGTCCCAAGCTGTACATGCGGGATATTTTCAGCGTCACCGTCAACTCCATCACCACCGCCAAGGAACAGAAGCTGTATCTGGACGGCGCCGATGCCGCTCTGATGAAGGGCAAGAAGATCCTGATCGTGGACGATGTTATCTCCACCGGCGAAAGCCTGAAGGCTCTGGAAGCTCTGGTGGAAAAGGCCGGCGGCATCATTTGCGGCAGGATGGCAATTCTGGCAGAAGGCGATGCCCAGGAGCGTCCCGACCTGATCTATCTGGAAAAGCTGCCCCTCTTCAACCCCGATGGTACCGTCATGGGTTGATCCCTTTCCGGAAAATACTGAACTGCAGGGTGGAACTATCCACCCTGCGGTTTTTTATATTGCAATGGAAATGAAATCCCTATGTTTACATTTCTTACTTTTTATGATAAAATATGTTGATTATGTATAAGTGAGTTGATTTCCTTGAATTTCGACAATACGAGAGTCAAGATCGATCTGGATGCCATCCGCCGCAACTTCACTGCCGTCCGGGAAAAGGCAGGCGTGAAGGTCATGGCCGTCATCAAGGCTGACGCCTACGGCCACGGCGCCGTTCAGGTGGCAAAGCTTCTTCAGGAGGACTGCGCCTTTTTCGGCGTCAGTTCCATGCTGGAAGCTATGGAGCTTCGGCGGGCGGGCCTGCGCAATCCCATTCTGATCCTGGGTCACACGCCGGTTCACGCCTTTCCCACTGCCATTATGGAAAACATCCGCCCCACGATCTACCGCTGGGAGGATGCACTGGCCCTGTCGGAAGCTGCTCAGGCGCTGGGTATGACCGCCGCCTTCCATCTGGCTGTGGACACCGGCATGAGCCGCATCGGCTTTCAGGTCACGCAGGAGGATGCTGACCTCTGCGCCGGGATCGCCGGGCTGCCCTGCCTCCATGCTGAGGGTATTTTCAGTCATTTTGCCACAGCCGACTGCGAAGATCTGAACCGGGCCAGACAGCAGACCGAGCTTTTTGACCGGTTCTGTGCCATGCTGCGGCAGCGGGGTGTGCGGATCCCCATCCGGCATCTGGACAATTCCGCCGGTCTGATGAATTTCAGCCGCCATTATGAAATGGTTCGCTCCGGTATCGTCACCTATGGTATGTACCCCAGCAGCGAAGTTTCCCCGGATCTTCTGAAGCTGGAGCCTGCCCTGCAGTGGCTCAGCCGGATCACCCATGTCAAGACCCTGCCTGCCGGACGGGAAATCAGTTACGGCGGTACCTACACCACCACCCGGGAAACCACCGTTGCCACCATCCCTGTCGGCTATGCCGATGGCTACCGCCGGAATCTTTCCGGAAAATTCCATGTTCTGATCCGGGGAAAAAAAGCCCCCATTCTGGGCCGGATCTGCATGGATCAGATGATGGTGGATGTAACGGATATTCCCGGCGCTGCTGTGAATGACAAAGTGGTGCTGGTGGGAAAATACGGCAGTGAGGAGATCACCATGGAGCAGATCGCTGCTGCCGCCGACAGCTTTAACTATGAATTTGTATCCGGCATCAGCCGCCGGGTCCCCCGTATCTATACCAGCGGCGGAAAAACTGTCCACGCTGTGCATTATCTGACCGATTCTTTTGCTTAAGGAGGTTCCCTGTATGTCCCGAAAGTCCAACAATCCCCCCCGCCGCCATACCGGTGCCATCATTGTCATGATTCTGCTGATGCTCTGCTTTATTGCTGGCACGGTTCTGATGATCAAGCTTTGTCTGGATATCCCCAATCAGGAAGTGTCTGCCCGTCCCGGCAGCAGCACCATCCAGCTGCCCACTGCACCGGAAAAAGAAACCGCAGAAACCGAAGCCCCCACAGAAACCACCATTCCTGACCCTGTGCCGGAGCATGTGGTTTCCACCGCAACCATCGTCTCCACCGGTGATATTCTGATGCACAAGCCCGTGATCGATGTGAACTGGAAAAAGGACGGCTATGATTTTGAGTCCATTTTCCGCTATATTGCAGAGGATGTGACTGCGGCGGATTATGCCGTGGCCAATCTGGAAACCACCCTCGCATCCACCGACAATGGCTACGCCTATGCAGGCTATCCCAACTTCAACTGTCCCGATGAGATCGTGGACGGCGCCAAAGAGGCCGGCTTCGATATGCTGCTGAATGCCAATAACCACAGCTACGACACCAGCAGCGTAGGCGCTCACCGCACCATCGAGGTCATCCGGGACCGGGGTCTGCAGAACCTGGGCTTCGTGGACAGCGAAGAGGAAAAGCGGTATGTGGTGCAGGAGATCAACGGCATCCATGTCGGCATGATCTGCTACACCTATGAAACAGACAACCGGGCCGACACTGTGGCCCTGAACGGTCTGCCCCTGAAGGCTGCCGACAAGAATCTGGTCAACGCTTTTGACTACAATGCTCTGGATACCTTCTATGCTGAGCTGGAAGGACATCTGGCGGATATGGAGACCGATGGCGCCGAAGCCACCATCGTCTACATCCACTGGGGCGATGAATACCAGCTGAAGCAGAACGCCAGCCAGACCAAGATCGCCCAGAAGATCTGTGATCTGGGTGTGGATGTGATCATCGGCGGTCATCCCCATGTGGTGCAGCCCATGGAACTGCTCACCAGCACCACCGATCCCGACCATAAGACTGTCTGCCTGTACTCCATGGGCAATGCTGTTTCCAATCAGCGCCAGGGCAATCTGGAGCGTATCACCACCGCCCACACCGAGGATGGCGTGCTGTTCAGCGTCACCTTCTCCAAGTATTCCGACGGCACCGTATATCTGGAAAGCACCGATCTGCTGCCCGTCTGGGTCTACCGCCGCAACAACGCCACCGGCAATGAGTACAACATGATCCCCCTGCATCTGGATCAGGCTGATGGCTGGCAGGAAGCCTACAACATTCAGGAGCAGACTGTCAACGCCGCCAAAAACTCCCATGCCCGAACCATGGCCATCGTGGGCGAGGGTCTGACCGCCTGTCAGGACTGGCTGACCCAGCAATATGAAGCCCGGGAACAGTATTACTATGATCTGGCCTGGTACCCCGAAAAGTTTGCCACGGAAGCAACTGAAGCACCCACAGAAGCTATTACGGAAGCTGCCACCGAAGATACCCAGTCTGCCAACTGATTCAAAACGCCCGCTCCTTGTGGAGCGGGCGTTTTTTACAGAATATCGCGGTAAGTGAGCGTTTCTGTGTGCAGCGGCGTCTTTGCCGCCGGCTGCCGATGTCTGCAGAAACCTCCCCTGCAGCAGCCATTTACCGCTGTTTACAGGCATACTGATATGCCCTGCGAAAGTCTCCCAGTTCCCGATAACATTCTTCCAGCAGGGACAGTGTCTCCGGATACACGTTTTCTGCTCTTTGCAGGCACTCCGCTGCCTGCACGTACTGCTTTTTCTGCAGAAGCGTCTTTCCCTGAAGCAGATTCCACCGGAAGCTTTCCCGGTTTTCCACCGACAGCAGCAGTGCTGCCGCCCGCTCCGGCTCTGCCTTCGTCAGCGCCGCTTCCGCGCGCAGCATCAGTTCCTCATCCAGAGACGGCAGCTGCTGAACGATGGCTGCTGAATCTGTTCCGGGTATCAGGCCCAGACAAAGCAGCCGCTGGCGCTCCATTCCTGCAAAAGCTGCGGAAAACCGGGCAGCATCCTCCAGAAGCTGACGGGCCAGCAGCGGCTTTCCGTCTGCCGCAGCCTCCTGCGCGGCATGCAGCGCAGTGATTCCGGAAAGATAGCGCCATTCCCATTCCAGTGTTTCATCCGGCTGCTGAAAGGCTGCCAGCTGCTGCCGTGCAGCGGCGATCTCTCCCAAACGGTATGCCTCTCTCGCCCGGGCCATCCGCTCCTGATTTTGGGAAACAACCACGTCCTCCTCCAGAAACCAGCTCACCGGTTTTCCCAGCCGATGGGCCAGGATCCGCAGCGTATCCATGGAGGGCCGGGCCGCGCCATGCTCAATCTGGGAGAGCATATTCCGGGTGATGGTATCGCCGCAGAGCTGCCGCTGGGACAGTCCTGCCTCCTGTCTGGCAAGCCTCAGTTTTTCGCCAAGTTCCATGGTATTCCCTCCGGGGTAACTGAAATTTACCTTATTTTATCACAGCTTTTTCTGATTTTCTACAGTAACAAAAAATTCATTTGCTATTTCTTTCTATTTGGATTATAACTGTAGTAATATAAATGACCGTTTCCCATCCTGGCGGTTGTCCAGACGTCTCCTGTGCCTGCAGGAAACGTACCAAACGAATCCGTCACAAGGCGGCCTGTACATCATGCGCCCGGTCGTCCCCCTGCGGGGCCCGGCCGCATCGCCGGAGCCTCATATTTTCTCTCCTGATTCAGACAGGGCAGCCATGCAGATGGTCTGATAAATGTTCATTTACTGATATGCCGGAGGTTTCTATGACAATTCCAAGTTTTAAGATACTGAAAAAGAATGCTGCCGAACGGGTGGCTGCCGCTGAGAATGAAAAAAAGATCGTTCTGATCTATGCCGTTTCCATTGCCCTTCTGGCGCTGATCGTCACCGCAGTCAATTACCTGTTGGAGCTGCAGATCGGCGAAACCGGTGGTCTGAGCAATATGGGGCTGCGCACCGTTCTCTCCACCTTCCAGTCTGTGATCCCCATCATTCAGAATTTCATCGCCATGTGTCTGAATGTGGGCTTCCTGGCTGCCATGCTGCGAATCTCCCGGCGGCAGTATGCGTCCGAAAAGACCCTGAAGCTGGGCTTCGACCGCTTTTGGGTGCTGCTTCGGGCTTCCCTGTTCCAGGGCTGTATGTACATGATGGCCGGCATGGCCGCTTCCTGGCTCGCTGTGCTGGTCTATATGCTGACCCCTCTGTCCAACTCCCTTCAGCAACTGCTGGAACCCATGGTATCCGATCCTTCCTTTGATGTGGCTGCACTGGAGACCATGACCCTGTCTGATGAAGTGATCTTCTCCATGATCCCCCTGTTCATTCTGTTCGGCATCCTGTACCTTGCCTTTATGATCCCCATCAGCTACAATCTGCGGATGGTAAATTACATCATCATCGACAAGCCCGGTATGGGCGCCATGCTTGCCATCGGACAAAGCAGGGCCATTATGCGGGGCCACCGGATGCGGCTGTTCAAGCTGGATCTGAGCCTCTGGTGGTGGTATGCCATTTCCGTGTTCTCCTCTTTCCTGGCCTATGGCGATATGCTGCTGATTTCTGCCGGTATAACCCTTCCCTGGTCGGAGAGCGTCAGCTATTTCCTGTTCTACATTCTGTACCTGGTCGTTCAGTTCTCCGCCTGCTGGTTTTTCCGCAGCCGGGTGGAAGTGGTCTATGCACAGGTATATGATGCCCTGAAGCCCCGGGAAAAGCAGGAGGGCGTTGTCCTCGGCAATATCTTCCAGATGTGATCAACAGAAAAGCCGGACTGCACAGCAGTCCGGCTCTTTTTTTACTTCATGCTGTCCTTCAGAAGGTCAGCCAGCGTAATGCCCTCGAAAAAATCATCGATCATTTTGTCCAGCTTGTCCCACATGGGCTTTGCCTGACAGCATTCCGTCCGGGAGCAGGCAGAAGCGCCCTGTGCGGTGCAGGATACCGCTGCGAGGCTGCCCTCTGTCAGCTTCAGGATGCTGCCGATGGTGTACTCCTCCGGCTTCCGGTTCAGGCGGTAGCCACCGCCCTTGCCGTGAACGGCATCCACAAAGCCTGCCTTGGAAAGCACCGTCATAATGGATTCCAGATATTTCTGGGAAATCTCCTCTTCCACGGCAATTTCCTTCAGAGGGATATATTCTTCACTGTCCCGCTGGGCAAAGCTGACCATGACCCGCAGGGCATACCGGCCCTTTGTCGATACGATCATGGCTTATTCGTGGCAGTGGCCGCAGTTTTCGCAGTCGGGGAACAGGCTCTTGTCGTAGGGGATGCCGCTGCGCTCATAGTAGTCCTTCAGGGCATTCTTGATGGCTTCCTCGGCCAGAACGGAGCAGTGGATCTTTACGGCGGGCAGACCGTCCAGAGCCTCGGTAACCGCCTTGTTGGTCAGGGTCATAGCCTCGTCGATGGACTTGCCCTTGATCATTTCGGTAGCCATGGAAGAGGAGGCAATGGCGCTGCCGCAGCCAAAGGTCTCGAACTTCACGTCCACGATGATATTGTCTTCAATCTTCAGGTAAATCTTCATGATGTCGCCGCACTTGGCGTTGCCCACCTCGCCGATGCCGTTGGCATCCTCAATGATGCCCACATTCCGGGGGTGCATCAGATGATCCATTACTTTTTCGCTGTACAGTGCCATATTTTAAATCTCCTAAATTACAGAATATATTTTCTCTTTCCGACCTGCAGATCCCGCCACACGGGGCTCATATTCCGCAGCAGCTGCACCACCTGGGGCACCACAGTGAGGATATGATCCATTTCCTCCATTGTGTTGTAGTCACTCAGGGAAAGCCGCAGGGAGCCATGGGCTACATCGTGGACACGGCCAATGGCCAGCAGCACATGGCTGGGATCCAGGGAGCCGGAGGTGCAGGCGCTGCCGGAGGATGCACAGATACCGTTGGCATCCAGATACAGCAGCAGGCTCTCGCCCTCGATGCCCTCAAAGCAGAAGCTGACATTGTTGGGCAGACGGTTTACCCGGTCGCCATTCAGCGCACAGTGGGGGATCTGGCTCAGACCCTCGATCAGCTTGTCCCGCATGGCAGTGACCCGGGGCATATATACGTCGATATTGTCACAGGCTTCCTTCATGGCTGCAGCCATGCCGCAGATACCGGCAATATTTTCGGTGCCGGCCCGCTTGCCCCGCTCCTGTGCTCCGCCCTCGATGACATTCACCAGAGGGAAGCCCTTACGGACATACAGGGCGCCCACGCCCTTGGGGCCGTGGAACTTGTGGGCGGAAAGGCTCAGCATATCGATGTTCTGTTCCTTCACATTGATTCTGATGTGACCCACAGCCTGAACTGCATCGGTGTGGAAGGGGATTCCGGCCTCCTGGCAGATGGCGCCGATCTCGGGGATGGGCAGCACAGAGCCGATCTCATTGTTGGCATACATGACGGTGACCAGGCAGGTATCCTCCCGGATGGCGTCACGCACCTGCTGGGCGGAAACATTGTGATTGGCATTGTTCACATCCAGATAGGTGACATCAAAGCCTTCCTTCTCCAGCTTCTGCAGGGTGTGCAGAACGGCATGATGCTCAAAGGCGGTGGAGATGATGTGCTTCTTGCCCTTTCTGGCACCCAGACGGGCAGCAGAGAGGATGGCCTGGTTATCGGCTTCGCTGCCGCCGGAGGTGAAGATGATCTCCCGGGGCTCGCAACCCAGGCAGGAAGCCACAGTGGCACGGGCCTCATCCAGCGCTTCCTTGGCCACCTGGCCAACAGAGTGCAGACTGGAAGGGTTGCCGTAAACCTTGTCAAAATAAGGCAGCATGGCATCGATAGCCGTCCGGCTCATGGCCGTGGTTGCTGCATTGTCCGCATAAACGTGCATAGCGATTCCTCCAAAGTGATAAACCTAGTAATTCTATGGGTAATATTAGCATCATTTACCTACCTTGTCAATAGGCGTATGGTGATAATGTCACTGTTCCAGAAGCCGCTCCAGAATGTCCACGATCTTCTTCAGACCTTCCCGGTCCGCTTCCGTAAACCGGCCCACAAAGGGACTGTCAATGTCCAGAACGCCCCAGATTTTTCCGTTGACATGGATCGGCAGCACGATCTCAGAGTTGGAGGCACTGTCGCAGGCAATATGTCCCGGGAAATCATGGACGTCATACACCAGCTGCACCCGGTCCTCTGCCACTGCTGTGCCGCAGACGCCCTTGCCCACGGCGATCTTCACGCAGGCAGGCTTGCCCTGAAAGGGGCCCAGCACCAGCAGCCCGTCGGTCATTTTGTAAAAACCCACCCAATTGATATCATCCATATACTGCCACAGCAGCGCAGAGGCATTGGCCAGATTGGCTGTTTCATAGGGCACACCATCGGTCAGCGCAATAAGCCGCTGGGCGACAAATTTGTAATTGATTTCTCTGTTCATGGTAGTTCCTCATTATTCAGGATTGGTAATTGATCACTCATCGCACCGGGTCTGCACTCAGCCAAAATCTCTCCTGCGCCGAAGGGCACCTTGGACACTGCCGCGCCGGTGTGACAACGGATCATTTATTTATGATACAATCTTATTGCATCCATTGCAAGTCAGAAAATCCCATTTCCGTCTGGTGCTTCCTGATTTTTCGACATTTTCAGCGGTTACATTCCCTTTCCCGGGCCATATTAAGAGAGCAGACCAAAAAGGAGGGCTGAAAATGAAACGACTATGCCGCAATATTTTATTTATGGTTCTGATTCTTTTTCTGCTGCCCGGGCAGGTGCTGGCTGCGGAGTTTCTGATCCCCGGCGGCCAGATCATTGGCCTGCAGCTGCAAAATGATACTGTCACCATAGCTGCCTTTGATGATATTCTGGGAACCGCCGCCCGGGAATCCGGGCTGAAGATCGGAGACGAGATCCTGTCCGTCAACGGCATACCCGTTGCCTGCGCCGACGATGTCCGCGATTCCCTGCAGGATAATCCCGTCACCCTTACCATTTTGCGGAACGGGAAGGAGAAATCTCTGCAGATCACGCCCCGGCCGACCCCGGAAGGGCCCCGGCTGGGCATCCATCTGAAACAGGGCATCAGCGGTATCGGCACCGTCACCTGGTATGATCCCGGCACCGGATACTTCGGAACCCTTGGTCACGGCGTCAGCGATTCCGGCGGAAAGCTCCTTGCCATGACCCGCGGGAACGCCTACACGGCAGAAGTCGTCTCCGCAAAAAAGGGTGTCCGGGGAGCGCCCGGTCTGCTGAAGGGCAACGCAGAGGCAATGTTCCCCTGCGGTGAGCTGCTGCGCAATACTCCCCAGGGTGTTTTCGGCATTTCAAACCAGGGCTGGCCGGGAACTGCGCTGCCGACAGCGGACTATGATGAAATTCTAACCGGCCCCGCGGTGATCCGTTCCACTGTGGAAGGCAGTACCGTCCGGGAATATTCTGTGGAAATTCTGAAAATCTATCCCGAAGACCATCCCGATGGCCGGAATTTTCTGCTGCGGGTCACAGACCCGGATCTTCTGCGGACTACCGGCGGTATCGTCCAGGGGATGAGCGGAAGTCCGATCATTCAGGATGGGAAACTGGTTGGTGCTGTGACCCATGTGTGTGTGTTTGGATGATACCCACGACCTCCCCCACAATGTTTCCTCTACATTTAACTGCATAATCCTTACTTACGAACAAGAAAGAGTGTATTAGCTTTGCTGATGCGCTCTTTTTCTTTGCCCGGAAATAGATTGCAGGAATGTGGGAAC
>JAFQTF010000005.1 GCA_017409205.1 Oscillospiraceae bacterium
AACATTTCTGCCCAAATCAGGATCTAGGTTAAGGTACTCCGGCGCCTATGGCGTTGCGGCCGGGGGATTCACAAGGGGACGGCTGGGGCGCGCGGGAGCGCGACTTACAGGACCCCTTGTGCCTGCTTCTTTTGGTACTTTGCTTACAGGAGCAAGAAAAGTACAGACAAAATCTTCGTAAGCTACACGATCATTTACTGCACCTCAGATACATAGAAAAAGCAGACGCACAAAATGTGCGCCTGCTTTGGGGATTCTATTATCAGCTGGCCTGATTTTCATAGGTATAGGCACTGCTGGCAGAAACCTGTTCAAAATAAACTGCCAGAATATCCTCGGCCACGGGTGCCAGCCAGTTACCGTGGGCCACCTTTTCGCCAAATACAGCCACAGCCACTTCCGGCTCTGTCACTTCCTTGCGGTGAGCAAAGCAGATAAATGCGCCATGGTCAGAACCACCGGAGGAGTGCTCGGAGGTACCGGTCTTGGCGTACACCGTAACCTCATTTGCCATGGACCAGCGAACACCGTCATTGGGCCATTTCAGAGTCCGGTTATTGGCATCATTGAAGCCGCCCAGGAAATCATCAGCAGTACCGCCGTTCTCAGAAACGACCTTGCGCATGCCCTGGAAGATGTATTCCCAGGTGAGCCAGGAAACATCATCCATGGTTCCCAGCACCACAGGCTCGTTGTCCATAATCAGGGTACGGTAGTCCGAAGAAACGACACGGTTCAGGAAGGTAGCCTTCATACGGGTGCCCTTGTTGGCGATGGTGGAGACATAGACACACAGCTGCATGGGGGTGAATCGGTTTTCCGACTGGCCGATACCGGTCAGAACACGGTCACCACCGGACCAGCGCTGGTTGACAGCCGTGGTATAGGATGCCTTCTTGGATTCTTCGTTGGATCGCCAGCCTACCTTCTCCAGCAGTTCGATGCCGGTGGGCTCGCCCAGGCCGTAGGCCTTGGCGGTTTCATCCAGCATTTCAATGGTGGTACGGTAAGCTAGTTCGTAGAAGAAATAGTTGCAGGAGACCTTCAGGGCGTTGGGGGCCGTCAGCTCGCCATGGGTATAAGGTGTCTCATAGGACCAGATCATGCAGGTGGGGCCGAAGCCTTCCATCCGTTCGTTCCAGATACCCTTGGCCACGATGGTCTCATCGGGCTTGAACAGCAGCTCGCCGTATCTGTCCACATTATTCATGGCCGCCGTCAGAGTGACCATCTTGTAGGTGGAGCCGGGGGCATAGGTGGCGCCGAAGGCACGGTTGAAGAAGGGCTTATTGGGATCTGCTTCGATTTCTGCCCAGTCCTGGTTCATGGTGGCCAGATTATAGCTGGGGTAACTGGCGCAGGCCAGGACCTCACCGGTTTTCACATCCATGACAATCACAGCAGCGCCCTCTGCGTCATGGCCCTGCTTTTCGCCTGTTGACAGATTGATCTCCGGATTGGTGATCTCCCCCATAACTCTTGCCAGCGCATCCTCAGCCGCAATCTGGATGTCCAGATCGATAGTGATCTCCACGTTGTTGCCGGCTACCGGCTCATATTTGCCGATAACATTGCCGTCTTCGTCATATTTGTTTGCGTAATACTGGCTGATGATGGTACCGTCTCTGGAAACCACGTCGACACGGGTACCGTCGATACCATGGAGGTAGCCTTCAAAGGCCTCTTCCATACCTGCCTGACCAATGTAGGCATCCATGGAATAGCCTTCCTTTTTGTACTTTGCCCAGTCGTTGTCATCCATACCGCCGACATAGCCCAGGATATGGGCGGCGTATTCGGTATGATATTCCCGGACGGTGGAGGATTCCACCATCAGGCCGGGGGTATTCAGCTCCAGAATGGCGCTGAGGTGTTCGTCAGAAACGTCTTCGATGAACGTATAGGTAGGCAGGTTGGTAACGCCGCGCAGGTCAAACTCGTAGCGGATACCCACCACGGCCCGGGCCATTTCCTCGTCCCAGCTCTCAGGGATGTCGTAACGTTCCCGGAGTTTTTCGATCAGCAGCGGCGCCGAGATATCCGAGTCCAGATCCCAGTCCAGCATGAAGTTCTGGAAATAGCCTCGCCATGCGGTGTTGTATTCATCCAGCGTATAGACGAAGGGCCGGGTCTTGGTCACCGGGAAATGGTCCATGTATTCAACGCCCAGTTCCTTGCATTTCTGCACCAGCCGGTACAGATATTCATTACGGCCCTCGGCGGACTTGATAACGTAGTGGTTAAAAACCAGGTCATAACTGGCCCGGTTGCCCACCAGCACATTGCCGTTCCGGTCAAGAATATCGCCCCGGGCGGCACGGACGGTGGTCAGGGTGGTGTAGGTCGCGGTGTTGTCTGTATTGCCGTCGGTGTCAATGATCTGCAGGAAGAAAAGTCTTCCCGCATAGAGCACCAGCACCAGAGTGAACAGCAGCAGCAAAATCATCGAACGAAACCGGCTTATTCTTTCCATGTGTTTCCTCCAATTTGTCCGATACGGTTAATCAGCGAGTAAAGCGGGATCATCACCAGAACGCTGAACAGTCCGGTGAACAGGAATGCTCCGAGATGATCCCACCGGGTCAGTTCTGTGGCAACACCCACAATAAATGTGCCAATTTCATACAGCATCAGCGCCAGTCCCGCGCACAGAATGATGGAACCCCGGTTCCTGTGCCAGTACATCTGCCGGAACAGACAGGCACCAATGCCCAGGAAGCACAGCAGTCCCACGGACATGGGGCCGGGGGAAGATCCGGAGAAATAGAAGAAGCAGGAAGCCAGCAGCACAAACACACTGCCCACTTCCACGCCCTCGATGACGGTAATCAGCAGAATGATACATACTGCCAGATCCGTGGTGGCGCCAAAGATAGACACCTGGCTCATAATAACATCCTGGATCATCAGCAGCACCACAATAAGGGCAATATAAAGCCCCCATTTCAACAGCCGGTCCCGCTGCACCTGGGTCAGATGCAGCATTTTCAGCAGACTGCTCTCCTCGCTGTCGGGCTTGAACTCGACTTTTTTCTGCCGGGTCAGCAGCCGGCTCAGATCCAGACCGGTCCGGCGGGATGCCCTGCGGCGTCCGGTAGACCGGCGGCTCTGCTGCCGGGTCTGCCGGGGATCCTGACGGCGGCTGCGGCTGCCGGAGGACCGGGCATCAGACCGCGCTGCCGGTCGTCTTTGGTTGGAATTCCTTTGATTGGCCATAGCGCTCCTTATCCGTTGTCAGCGGTGGTTTCTGTAGGGGTGGTTTCGGCAACAGCACCGGCATCGGTGGCATAATTGGTGATGATAAAGATCTGCTCCAAAGTATTGATCTCCGCAGCGGGCCGCAGCAGAGCAAACTTGGCAACGCCGGTCTCCTCAAAGCCTGCGTCCACAACGGAACCAATGATCAGGCCCCGGGGATACACGGTGGAACCGGAGGTCACCACCTGATCCTGGTTGCGGATGATGGCGGAGGAAGGCAGGTATTCCATTTTCAGCAGGGTTTCGTGGCCGTCAATGTAGCCGCCGCTGACCATGCCGTTGTAGCCGGAGGTGGAGATGGTGCCGGAAATTTCCAGAGTAGAGTCCAGAACCGTCTTGATGACGGCGTAGTTGGGTCCGGCTTCTGTCACCAGGCCAACCACCTGGCCGTTCTCGGTGACGGCACACATGTTGGCCTGAATACCAACATTGGTGCCCCGGTTGATGGTCAGGGTAGAATTCCATTCGGTGGAATTCCAGCCGATGATGTAGGCATCCACCAGATCATAGCTTTCATGCATCGCCGGCAGATTCATTGCATTGCGCAGTCGGCCGTTTTCACGATTGACGGAGTCTGCCTGACGGGCAACGTCCTCCATTTCCGCGATCTGGGCCTTCAGTTCCGCATTTTCCGCAGCCAGAGCCTCATACTGGAACATATAGCTGTAGTAAAGCTCGGCGGTACTGGTCAGGGCAGTGCCCACAGCCCGGACGGGAGCCATCAGGGTCTGGGTGACGACACCGGGCAGTGTGACCATGCCGACGCTGTTCATAATCATCAGCGCTGCCGTGATCAATGCAGCCAGCACCAGAATGATACGCACTTTTGTGCTGAATAATTGTCTCATAGTGTTCAATCCTCCATGATTTCCGGCGCAATTCGGCGAAGGACTTCGCCCAGCCGGCAGACGGGAAGGCCCATTACATTATAATAGTCGCCCACCATTCTCTGGCAGAACAGCGCAGCGCCGCCCTGGATGCCGTAGGCACCGGCTTTGTCCATGGGCTCACCGCTTGATACATACCGGGCGATCTCTTTTTCACTTAAGGGGCGGAAATGGAGGTCTGTTACCTCCGTAAAGGTTTCGGCCTGCCCACCCCGGAGCACGGTGCAGCCGGTCATCACCTGATGATCCCGGCCGGACAGCAGCCGAAGCATTTCAGCCGCCTCTTCTTCCGTATGGGGCTTGCCCAGAACCCGTCCTTCACAGACCACGATGGTATCCGCAGCAATGACCACGTCATCGGTATCCCTGTCAACTGCCCGGGCTTTCCAGCAGCTGACCCGGCCTACCTCGTCAAAGGGCAGTTTGCCGGGATCCATGGTTTCGTCAATGTCCGCCACCCGAACGGCAAAGGGAACGCCGAATAATTTCAGCAGTTCCTGCCGCCGGGGAGATGCAGACGCTAAGATCAGTTGCATAATCAATGAAAATCCTTTCAGAATCGACAATTAACAATGGACAATGATGGTATCCCCTGCAGGAATGACTTGAAAAGGAAAACCGTCAACTGTCAATTTTCAATTGTCCATTGCGATTATTCCACGCCCCGCAGGTACAGTCCTCTGGTACAGGCGCCGGGATCGAAGGGCTGAGGATCCAGATAATCGTTCAGGATCCGGTCCACCTCCCGGGTATTTTCCGTGGTGAAATACAGACGAATGGCCCAGAGACCCAGTTTTGCCAGATCGTCCTGCCGGTCCAGCCAGCTCAGCTTCTTGCCGTTGAGCAGTACGCTGCGGCAGGTATTGCCGTCCTTGATGATGGGAAACTCGGCGCCGGTCTTGTCGGTGAGCTTAGTAGCCGTGTTCTGACAGCTGCATTCGCCGGTGCGGTTTTTCATCAGGCAATGCTCCGTCACCATCAGGGGCAGACGGCCGTAGGCGATCAGTTCGGTGTTGACACCCTTGCTCATATCCCGGATCTGAGGCAGAGTCATCTCAAAACTGGCGGTGGCAGAGGCAAGCTCCAGCTCCCGCAGCACATTCATGGAAGCAGAATTGAAAATATTCAGGCCGAAATCGCCGTGGATCCGCATACCGGCCTCCCGGGCAGGGATCAGCAATCCCAGATTGCCCACCAGCACATCCCGGATGCCCAGTTCATTCAGCACCGTCATATCGTGCTGCAGCCGGGGCAGTTCACCATCATGGACGATCCGGGGAAGCACCGCCGCCACCCGGCCCCGGCGGGCCAGTGTCTGCAGCAGCTTCTGATCCTCCATCAGAATGTGGATGGGAACATACAGCATGGTGGATTCGGTATTTACCAGCTTTGCCGTCAGCTGCTCCCGGGCAGTGACCTGAATGGTCAGTCCGGGGATGCCCTTTGCACCCTTGTAATTGGGGATGGGGGCGGGCTTGCGCAGAGGATGATCCTCCCGGCGGGCGCGGAGAACGGTCAGCTGATTCAGAACATCCCGGCGCATGGCATTGATGGCGGCGGCAGAAATGGTCAGACCGGGGTCCACATGGGTCCGGACTTCCACACAGCGGTAGGGGGTACCGCCGGTCTTGGCGATCCGCTGGGCCAGCGCCTGACCGGTCAGGGGCACGTTCCGGGCAAGCTCCGGAATGGGGCCATCCACCTTGCAGGTGCGGCCCTCGGGATCGGTGGCAGTCAGAGAACTTCCGTCCACCGTTACAACCCCCCGGAAGGCGATGTCCACCAGCTGAGTCTCGCCGGCTTCATAGGAATTCCGGGCAGCCTGGATCCACTCGGGATCATCCTTGGTATCCTCCCGGACACCGAACATTTTCCGGTTGATGCGGTGCGTGTAGTATCCGTCGGTAAAGCCCTGACGGTTAAAGGCAGTCATCAGCGCTTCCATCATGCTGTTTGTGACGTTTCCTTCATCCAGAGCCTTGCGGTAAACGGCAGTGACAGTGGCCACGTATTCCGCCCGCTTCATACGGCCCTCCAGTTTGATGGAGGCAACACCCATATCCTCCAGTTCCTGCAGGTAGTGCACCAGACAGTTGTCCTTCAGGCTCAGGGGATACTTGCCCTCCCAGTGATGATAGCCGTAGCTCTGGCGGCAGGGCTGGGCACAGCGGCCCCGGTTGCCGGAACGGCCGCCGATCATGGCAGACATGTAGCACTGGCCGGAATAGCACATGCACAGGGCGCCATGGGCAAACACTTCGATCTCAATGGGGGAATGGGCACAGATGTAGCGGATCTCCTCCCGGCTCAGCTCCCGGCTGAGGACCACGCGCTTCATGCCCATGGCGGCGCACATCTGCACGCCTGCCAGATTGTGAACGGTCATCTGGGTAGAGCCGTGAATGGCGATATGGGGGGCGATCTGGCGGCACAGCTGCACAACGCCCAGATCCTGGACGATAAAGGCATCCACGCAGCAGGAAGCCGCATGGCGGATGGTCTCCGCCACCTGGGTCAGTTCCTTGTCGGAAACCAGAGTATTCAGGGTCAGATGCACATCCACGCCCCGGATGTGACAATACTTCACCGCATCCTTCAGGGTCTGGGGGGTAAAGTTCTTTGCACTCTGCCGGGCGTTGAAGGGGCCGACGCCCAGATAAACGGCATTGGCTCCATTCTGCACCGCAGCGCGCAGGGCATCCATGGAACCAGCCGGAGCCAGTAATTCGATCATACACTTCTCTCCATTATGGTATACTTAAGCGCATTATATCATAACAAAATGAAAACTTCCACCCCCGGAAACAGAATTCAAAAAAAATTAAGATGGCAAAACCGAGCATTATTTTGGGCATAAAGGACAGTCTTTCCTTTCCGGCATCCGGAGAAATCCGATTTCACCGATTCCGGGAAGGGTTTCTTTTGCAAAACATACGGATCTTTCTGATCTGTGTATCCGCCCAGGGGCCGTATCCCGGCCTGCTTCCGCCGCATGGGTCTGTTCGCCTGCTGCATCCCGAAAAAGCCCCGGAAATTCTCCGCTGCACAAAAAAATGGCACCCAATGGGGTGCCGTTTTTTATTTTTCACCGGATGCCTCCAGAAAGCCGGGATGGGCAAACACATGGTTGGAGAACAAATAGTCTGCAAAGATTTCCGGGGCCGGGGTGCACCCGTTGTTAATCCATTCTGCGATGGTGCAGACCCAGGCATAGGATACAAAGTGGATGGAAAACCGTTCCTTCTCCGTCAGGGCGCGGCCGCCCACCCGCTCAATTGCCAGCGCCTCCGTGATACGGCAGTTGGCCGTGTGCATGTAGGCAAACAGGGAGTTCTGCGTCATATCCTGAAATGCCTTGCTGTAAAAGGACTGCCGCCTCTGCAGACGGCACAGCAGAAATTCTGTCTGCTCCCGGCTGGGGGTATTGTGCGCCGACAGGAAGGTCTCCTGCAGGTCGCTTTCATAGATCCATGCCACGAGATCGTACTTGTCCCTGAAATGGTAGTAAAAGGTCTGCCGGTCCGTGCCGCAGAGGCGGCAGAGCTCCAGAACCCGGACTTTGGACAGTTCCTTGGTCTCCATGGTTTGCAGCAGCGCCTGGGCGAACATGGCCTTGGTCCGCTCCTTCAGCATATTCCTCGCCTCCTTTGCTCCATAGTCTCACAAAATATGCGTTTTGTCAAATATTTTGACAGAAATATAAAAATGTAAGTGCGGATATTCCTGCAGGTTTGATAGAATAAAAATGATAAAAAAACACAAGGAGGACTGGACAAATGAGAACAAAACAGCTGCTGACCCACGGAGAATTCGCCAAACTGGGAGAAGCTTTCTCCCCCATCGCCCTGCCCCATACCTGGAACAATCTGGACGGCCAGGACGGCGGCGGCAATTACTGGCGCGGTATCGGCATTTACAACATCCCCCTGCCCGCCCCCACTGCCGGAAAGATGCAGTACATTGAGCTGTGCGGTGCCAACCATGTGGCCACGGTCTACTGCAACGGCACGGAGCTGGGAACCCACAAGGGTGGCTTCTCCACCTTCCGCTATGAGCTGACCCGCTGGATGAAGGTCGAGGGCAATGTTCTGACCGTTGTCGTCAGCAATGCCAAAAGCGACATCTACCCCCAGGTGGCAGACTTCACCTTCTTCGGTGGTATCTACCGGGATGTGAACTTCATCGAAGTGGAGCCCTGTCATTTCGACTTGCTGAAGGACGGTACCCAGGCTGTTTTCGTGACGCCTCACGTCAGCGGCAAGACAAGAATCGACCTGTTCCCGGTTGGTGCGCAGGAGGATACCATCGTTCTTGTGGAGCTGAAAGATGCCGAGGGCCAGGTGGTGGGTACTGCCGGAACCAAGGCAGCATCCCATGTAGATATTCTTATCGATGTGAAGACCCCTCATCTGTGGAACGGTATGGAAGATCCCTACTGCTACACCGCCGTGGCAAAGCTCGTTCAGGGCGACAAGGCCGTGGATGAAGTGGAAGTGACCTATGGCTACCGCAGCTTCTCCGTGGATGCCCGGACCGGCTTCTGGCTCAATGGCAAAAATGTTCCCCTGCGGGGCGTTTCCCGTCATCAGGACCGTCTGGACAAGGGCTGGGCCATTTCCAGAGAGGATCATGAGGAAGACCTTGCACTCATCAAAGAACTGGGCGCCAATACCATCCGTCTGGCCCACTATCAGCACGATCAGTATTTCTACGACCTGTGCGACCATTCCGGCTTCGCCCTGTGGGCAGAGATCCCCTTTATCTCCAAGTTCATCCCCGGTGAGGACGCCAGGGAAAACACCCTGAGCCAGATGAAGGAACTGGTGGCACAGAATTATAACCACCCCTCCATTTTCTTCTGGGGCATTTCCAATGAGATCCTGGTAGGCGCCGACACCGAGCCCCTGCGCACCAATCTGCGGCAGCTGGCCCAGCTGGCAAAATCCATGGATCCCAGCCGTATGACCACCATTGCACAGGTCAACAGCACACCTATGGATTCCGAGCATAACTATATGACCGACGTAGTCAGCTATAACCATTACTTCGGCTGGTACCGGGGCGAAGTGGGACAGAACGCCACCTGGCTGGATCAGTTCCACGAAATGCACCCGGAGATCGCCCTGGGTCTGTCGGAATACGGCGCGGAGAATATTCCCACTCTCCACAGCGCCCAGCCCATGAACCACGACTATACCGAGGAATATGCAAACTTCTACCACCATGAGATGCTGAAGATCTTCGAGGAGCGCCCCTGGCTGTGGAGCACCCATGTGTGGAACTGCTTTGACTTTGCCGCCGATGCCCGTGACGAGGGCGGCGTCAAGGGCCGGAACAACAAGGGGCTTATCACCTACGACCGGAAGATGAAGAAGGATGCTTTCTATCTCTACAAGGCCTACTGGAACCCGGAGCCCATGGTCTATATCGCAGGCCGCCGGTTTGCTGACCGGGCACCGGAGGAACGGAACGTGACTGTATATACCAACTGCGAAACCGTGACCCTCTTGGTCAATGGTGCAGAATATGAAACCAGGCCGGCAGAGCATCACGCCGTTGTATTCGAGAATGTTCCGCTGGAACTGGGCAAAAACACCTTGACCGCTGTTTGCGGTGAACTGGAGGATTCCATCCTTCTCAACGGTGTGGAGGTACACAACGAATCCTACACTCTGCCGGACATTGCAGTAGCCATGGCTGTGGGTAACTGGTTTGATGACATCAAGGATGATGATGACAGCGATGCGATCGATCAGCCGGAGGGTTTCTTCTCCGTTGAGGATTCTCTGAATGATTTGATGGCCAATCCGGAATGTCATAAGATCATGAAGGGCTGGCTGGTCCAGCAGGGCAGCCTTTCCATGGCATCCACTCTGGAAGCCATGCGGGATATGATGGGAACCTACACCTTCCATTCCATGTCCATGTATCTGGATACCGTGCCCCAGAAAGGCTGGGCCCAGGTAAACCGGATGCTGAACAAGGTGAAAAAGGGATAAAAATACCAGAAAGGGTACACTCTGCAGTACGTCCTTTCATGGATCAGGACAGGCGTCTCCCCTCCGTTTCCCAAAAGCCACCCATGGGTGGCTACTTCGCAGGATACGGATTTGTCTCCCTCTGTTTCCAAAAAAAGAAGGCCACCCATGGGTGGCCTTCTTTTTTGGAGCAGGATACGGGAGTCGAAAGCGACAAAACATATTGATATACAATCACTTTTCTTATTTGTGGCAGAAATCGTGGCAGAATAATTTCTAAAAAACTGTAAAAACCAGTATCAAAACGGCGGGATGTTCCATTCATCCCGCCACATTTTTTATTCTGAATAACTGTCCATTACAACATTGACACAATCCTTTTGCTTGGAAGTTAAGGAGCGATACTGTTCCATTACCTTGCTTTCGTGGTCATTCAATTCAAACACATGGACTTCTTCTATTCTGCGCCGGACAGAAGTGTGTCCAATTAGATAATCAACAGAGGTTTCAAAGAAATCCGCAATACGAATTAAGGTTTCAATATCGGGTTCGATATTATGGTTCTCGTATTTATTTACAGACTGTTGGCTTACACCGATAGCATCGGCAAGGGCTTTCTGAGATATGGAAGCATCTTCACGAAGCTTTTTCAAATTAGTCAGCATTGTTACCCCTCCTGTATGTAAATGGTAACAACACTTGGTTGTTTAATAAAACACTTAAAATTAGTTATTGAAAACAACTAATAGTTGTTATATAATATCAAATGTAAAACACAAATAGAGGTGATATAGGGATTGAAGAACAAGAATGGTCGTTATCTTGCTAAAAAGAAAAAGAAATTTCCTATGCTATGGTTCTTTCTGATACTGATAGCATTATTGCTTATTGGAATAGTTCTTATTGCAAATCATAAAGAAGAACCGCAAACGATTTTGGGAAATGATGTGACAGAAAGCAAAGATAATAACCAAAACACAAACTCTATTGCGATTCCCGGATATGAAGCAATTACATTAGCAGCAAATACAAAGAAGCAATCAACCGCATTAAAGAATCCATCACATAATATGTGTCTATTCAGAATATCACTGATTCTTGAAGATGGCACAGTGCTATGGGTATCAGATTATGTAAAACCGGGAGAAATATCTGACAACATTGAGTTGTCAAAAGAACTTGAACCGGGAACTTATCCAAATTCTATGTTGAAATATGAGTGTTTTACAATGGATGGAAATCTGTCTCCGTTAAATGGTGCGGAAACCAAATTAACGCTAATCGTTAAGTAATAGGAGGGAAGAAATGCGTAAAGTCATTTCAGTGATATTGGCAGCAATACTAATCTTCTCAATACCAACCACAGTATCAGCAGAAAGCACCACATTAACCATCGATGTGCCGGAAGCTTCCTATATCTTGAATGTTCCTGCCAATCAAGCAATCGATTACCTTGCATCAGAAAAAAACATTGGTAGCATTACGGTGTCTGATACATCCGGTTTCTCTGCTTCCAAAGGAATTACAGTATCTGTTACCTATGATGGACAATTTGCAACACCAAAATATGCTTGTGCGATCAATTATTCTCTTGTGTGCAAAGGAACTGGTTCCGAAAACAGATATGATTTGAAATCTGGTGACTATATTACTTTTACTGGGAATGCCGATGGCACATTGAATAATAATCCTACACTTCCTGATGGAAGTCCCGCCAATGAGTTAATTGTTCTGATTGATACTGATTGTTGGGATACTGCATTAGGAGGAATCTATTCTACAACGATTACTTTCAATGCTGATGTTTATTTTGATGTAGGTATGTAAGGGTTTTATATATCTCATAAGAAAAACATAAGAAAAAAACAAAGGAGAAATCAAAATGAAAAAGTTCATCGCACTGGTTTTGGCAATGACAATGGTTTTCTCTATGGCCGTTGTTGCTTCTGCTGAAAGCACTACAACACTGACTACCACTGTTCCTGCCGCCACCTATACTCTGAATATTCCTGCGGATGCTGTTGTTCCGTTTGGCCAGCAATATACTACTTTGGGTAATATAACTGTTACCGATGGTTCTGGATTTGCATCTGGTAAAAATGTTGAAGTCACTGTTACTTATGATGCCTTCAAGCCAGATTCTGCCGATATCTCCACCACGATTCCTTTTTCATTCGTAATTACCCGTGGGGCCCAGGATCAAACTGATGCTACAGTTGGTGCAGGGTCTGGACACAAGGCCTCTGGCAGCACATTCACCTTTGCAGGAAAAGTTGACGGTTCGATTGCTGAGAAAGAGTTAATAACAGGTTATACTGGTAGTTCTATGACGTATGAATACTTAAATGCTGTAGGAATTTACGTTGCAAGTGAGAATTGGGGAAAGGCCTTGGCTGGTAATTATACTGCTACTATCACATTCACTGCAAAAGTTGTTGCTGAACAGTAAGGTTTTACGATATGAAATATAGGTCAAGTATTCTCTGTAAAATAGTCAATATTGTCATTTTAGCAACAGTGTGCTTGACAATTCCCGTGGGCGCATTCGCCGCCGGAACTACAACATTGAAAACATCTGTTCCATCGAACCATACGATATATTTGAGTATAGATGGGCAAGGAACTGTTGTGATCGAAGGGAAAAGGTATTCTAAATCTGCAAATATCTCTATCAATCGTCATAACGAACCCTTTGTAGAGATCCAAGCAGCAAAAGATTATTACATACGATCCGTTACATACAATCAAGAAAACATAACGCATTTGTTTAACAACGGTGAATGGACGATGCCTAAAATCGAAACGGATGTTTCGCTCTCTGTTGTATTTGTAAAGGACAGCGGAAACCCGCCGACAGGTGATACATTCAACCTTTGGATAATGGTATTACTTACGGCTTCTATGTTGGGTTTAATTGTTTGCGTATTGAATACTCGCAACAGCAAACTAATATGAGATTTCCCTCCCCGCCACCGGGGAGGGTTTTCTTTTGCCTTTGGTGTGGCAGTCTGAAATTCCAGAACGGTCGAAATTTGAGAAAACCTAAATTTTATTGTATAATATATATAGAAGGTAAGGAAATAACGAAGAAATCAGAACAAATAAGAGGTGAAATAATGAATAGTGAAATTGATTGCGAACTGCCAACCTTCCACACCATAGGTATGTTAAGAGATATTTTGAAGAACTATCCAAACAATGTCTCATTAACCGTCAATGGTATTCCTGGCATTGTATCATTCGATGAAAGAAAGAGAACGATTGACATAAGACCGTTTGACCCTGCCGAAAGTGATACCTTATGGAATTTCCAATACCCCGCCACAGAGCAGGTGGAGTATATGGATTTTTAATGCTCTGATGATGTAGCGGAATGGATCTGAACTTAGTTTAGCGGTCATACTATAAGTATGACTTATAAGTAGAATAATATATAAGAAAGAAATTCCAATAGGATAGACTATTGTTCAGATACATTCCAAAGAGTGCGGGCAACTTTCGACCCGCACTCCAACAGTAATATAAAAATGGAGGAATGTATCAATGAGTGTTCCAAATTAGAAAATTGTTTAGATTGGAAAGAGAACCGCGCGGAACGGAAATAACCTTTATGCCACTATAAATCTGGATGCGTTACAACAGGCAATGAAAACATTGAAAGGATCATCCTTAAAGATGTGGCTTTACTTAAACAAGAACCAAGAAGACTATGCCTTGGAACTAAGCCGTGCTGCCTGTCTGGAATGGGGCATAAAGAAAGACAGTTATTATGATGGAATTGAAGAATTGGTTGAGAAAGGGTATTTAATTAGGAAAAGCAAGGAAAGTAACCTATACACCTTTTATGAATCACCCCGGATGGAAAATCCGAATTCTGATAATCCGAATCATTATTTTACGGAAGAAACGAAAGGAATGTCCGAATATCAGAAATGGCAGTATCAAAAACAGAAAATGATGTCGGAGAACCCATATAGAAATAATATAAATAATACAGGGATATTACAGAATAAGACAAGAACCAGCCTTTCAGAAAAAGAGGAAGCATATAGACGGTTAGGCTTTTGATTTGATGGATCAGAAAGCGTTGTGATCTGGGGTGGGAGATTTTTGAACTACACTTCTCAGGAAATCCCAAAACCCACCCCGCCACCAATAGGAGGAAACAGAATGTATTATGGAAACGATTGGGGCCCATCTGGAACATACAGCCAAGATGCAAATGGAAAATGGATGTGGCGCAATAACAAAAACGATGGACACGGCGGACATGGGCCGGAACACTGGCGAGAAATGGAATAGATTGCGGAACGGATTGCCCAACAGAAAATAAATGACATTATCCCAGATATTCAACAGGCAGCATATAGCACGGCCTATAATGATATGGTCGATGCGCTTTCTTTTGATGTAGGGACGGCGGTCAATATCGGTTTTGCCAATGGTGAAGCAATTTTCAAGGATAAAAAGACACAGAAGGTTGTTGCTGATGCCGTGATGAAGGAAATCCGCAAACAATTAAAGCGAATGAAATAACAAAGGGCAGCAAGCCGCCGGGAATGGTAGCTTGCTGCCTTTTCTATATAGGGTTATATCAATCCTTTACATATTCGATTAAATCGTATGGTTGGCATTCCAGAAGTCGGCACAGGGTTTCCAGATTCTCCCACGATACACCGATTCCGGCGCGGAGCTTCTGCACCGTGGATTCACTCAGGAGCTTTTCCTTTCGGATTTGATATGTGGTTATTCCCTTTTCCTTTAATGCCGCCAATACATCCACTTTGAATTGCAGACCCATTGTAAGTCCTCCTCTCCCATTGTAATGATATTATAGCATAAATATGAACGAAATCAAGTGTATAAAATACACCATTTTAGGAGCGATTTTTCGTGTATATTGTCAATTGAATATGAGCGATATTTAGTGTATAATATAGACAGTTAAGGGAAGCAATCCCAACAATAGAAAGGAGCAAACACAAATGTCAACCATCGAAATCACCGGTAAAATCGAGGCCCTCAAGGATTTGGAATCCTTAATTGAAGAAGCAAAGGCCGAAGCCGAAGCACTCCGGGACGAAATCAAATCTGAAATGCTGAACCGAAACACAGAGGAAATGGAAGCCGGGCAGTATATTGTCAGATGGACTTCCGTTCTGACACAGCGGTTTGATACCACTGCTTTTAAGAAGGTTATGCCAGAGGTCTACAAAGAGTATACCAAACAAGTCAGCAGTCGCCGCTTCTCCATTGCATAAGAAAAGCCCCTTGCGTGAACACCGACCAAAGTAGCCACGCAAAGAGCCTAACACCAACCCTACCGGGGAGGCAAGCAAATTATAGCATTGCCTCCCCTCCTAAGTCAAGGAGGATATATGAAACAGTTAACCAGTTATAACCGCGTCGCAGGGTATCTCAATAAGATTTTCGACCTTCTGAATGAAGAATTTTTTGAATCTACACTTCAAAGACCTACAATCACCATTCAGTCAACCCCAAAAGCATATGGACACTTCTCACTCCGGGAAGATACCTGGATTTCCAAATTGGGCGGCACACATGAAATAAATATCGGAGCTGGCACTTTAAGCCGGAATATAGAATCTGTGGTAGCAACCCTCCTGCATGAAATGGTTCACTATTACAATTATGTCAACGGTGTGCAAGATTGTTCCCGTGGAAACACCTACCACAATAAGCGATTCAAAGCAGCAGCCGAAGCCCGCGGATTGATTGTTGAACACAGCGACAAATACGGATGGTCGCATACTTCTCCCAGTGATAGCCTCCTGCAATTCTGTTTGGACAATGATCTGAGCGACATTCTAATTAACCGGAATGAGTTTTCCGGCTTTCAGATGCCGGGAACGGGCGCACACAACGGTGGAATCCAAGTGATTACACCAAAGAAACCATCCAGCACCAGAAAATACCTTTGTCCCTGTTGCGGTAATTCAGTCCGGGCGACAAAGGCAGTCAACATAGCCTGTTTGGACTGCGCCGAGCAAATGATTTTGGCAGGATGAAAGGAGAAGATAAGATGCTGATTCTGGAGGACTTCTGGCGGGGCAATATTTGCCCCGGCGAAGCAAAGATGCGACCCCATGAAGAATACGCACTCTGTTATAAAAGAATAGGAAAATGTGAGGATGTGCTAAATGCATCACTATCACCGGAAGGGAAAAAGGCATTGGAGGAATATATGGATGCCGTTGTATCTCTGCACGATTTAGCGGAATGCGACCGATTTATGGAAGGGTTTCGTATAGGAGCAAAATTCATGTTAGACATTTTCCAACCGGAAATCCAATTTGCTCACCATGATTCATAAAGGAATATAAACTGTCGGATGCGGGGAGCAATCCCCGCGCCGTATAGTATTAAAAGAAATGTTATTTGAAAGAGTATCAAAAGAGGCCGTTTCTATTGCCGTAAATACGAAAATAAAAGTATAGGTAGAAACGTTCGTTTCTTTTGATATTGGAAAGGGATTCTCTTATGTATTGTGAATACGGATATACCCGAAAGAGTACACCAAAGCAGTCTATTGATAGACAGATCAGAAACATAAAAGCATTGTTTCCCAATGCAGTTATCATTCAAGAAACCTATACCGGAACAAAGATTGACCGAAAGGAATGGAATAAACTATATAGGGCAGTCAAAGCCGGGGATACGATTATCTTTGATAGTGTTAGCCGGATGAGTAGAAACGCAGCAGAAGGTTTTGAGGCTTACGAATCCCTTTACAATAGGGGCGTTCATTTAATCTTTCTGAAAGAACCCCACATCAATACCGATGTATTCAAAAATGCGATTGCCGTTAGTGTTCCTATGACCGGAACAAATATTGACTTTATTCTGGAAGGGGTCAATAAGTATCTGATGGCAATCGCCAAGGAGCAAATCAGACTGGCTTTCCAACAGAGTGAAAAGGAAGTGGAGGATCTACACCAGCGGACAAAAGAAGGTATTGAAACCGCCCGTTTGAATGGAAAACAGATAGGTCTGACCAAAGGAACGAAGCTGACCACAAAGAAAAGCATTGCCGCCAAAGAGCAAATCAGAAAGTATTCAAAGGATTTTGAAGGGACGTTGACTGATACCGATGTGATGAAGCTGACGGGGTTATCCCGGAATACATATTACAAGTATAAGCGGGAGATAAAAGCGGGAATACAGACCGCTTGCGGGCTGTAGAACCCTATATAAGAAGGCAAAGAAGGGATTTAACAACCTTCTTTGCCTTCCTTTTTGGGGAAGGTAGCCAGGGACACACAAAATTTAATTATTTTTTAAGAGAAATCAGAACTTTTTGAACAGAAAAACTCAAAGAAATCGCACACGTCTAAATCGTTATTTTAATAACTTTTTATTAGAAAAATACACGTCTAAACCACAAAAGTCGGAGTATTGACAATTATTTGATAGATGATATAATTAAAGCACAAGTGAGGGACACAAGCCCAAACAACAAAAATAGGGTCGCGACCTACCGCCGAACGCGAACGCGAAAGCGAAAAGAAAGGAAATGTTATGAATAATCCCGCTGTTGTTAATGCTGTAAAGGCACCCGAGAGTGTTTGTAAAATCAACAAGCAGTTTATTAAGGACTTTACCAAGCAGGCCACTCCGAAGCAGAAGAGATGGATTAAATATCATCTGACAACAGAAATCGAAGAAAGAGGAAAGAAAGATGGCTTTCTCTCTTTCCGGAGCAAGTTTGCGAAAAAGTTCTTCCCGGAAATTCTTGCTGAAAACAAGCCTAAGAAGGAACAGACTTCCTTCTTAGATGAAATTCTGGATATTTGCGGATGATGGCGGCGGCATAACCGCCACCATCAAAGAATAGAGAGAAAGGAGGTAAGAGAAATGTCAAAGGCCGAGAAAATCAAGGCAGAAAAAACGAAAGAACTCAAAGCATTGATTGCTGGGTATCTAATCAGAAGTGGATATAACAAAGAGGATTTGGCGCTTCAGCTTAACATTTCTCTTGCCTCCCTCTATAACAAAATGAAGGATATCGACAAATTTACCTTTAAGGAAATAACCACCCTGTTCTCGCTGCTGAAACTGGATGATGAAACAAAATTAAAACTGGTAGCATAAAAGAGGAAAGAACTTTGAAACGGTTCTTTCCTCTTTCTTTTTTATTCTGTTTCGATCGTTAATGTTTCTGTGAAGAAATCATCAAGGACAGCATCATACTCTTTCTGCTTGCTGTCCATCGTATGCTGATAGACCTTAATCAACATATCTTCTGTGGCGTGTCCCATCCGTTCTCTTGCGTATCGGTTAGGAACACCGTTTATCAGCACCACAGAGGCGTAGTAATGCCGCAATGCGTGAAACTTATAATCAAACCCCAATCTTGTTTTCTCCCTCTGATAGAGGCTTTCCAGAGCTTTAGGGCTATCTGAGATAATATATTCATCCGGATCTCCAGCTTCGCCCAATGCCGAGATCAGAACAGGCGGGAGGTGAAGTGTTCTTGTTCCATCAAAAGTTTTGGTCTGCTTTTCCACATAATCCCCAAACGAATCTCTTACCCGAGCCTTGTTAATGGAAACACTTTGTTTTTCCCAATCAATATCTTTCCATTGTAATGCTATTGTTTCGCTCTTACGCAAACCTAAACAAACGGAGAACAGGCAATAGAGATAGAGCCGGGTTCCATATATTGCCTTAAGGAAAGACTGGACTTCTACTGTGGTAGGGATCTCCGTTTCCTTTTTTGCTTTGCGGGGTAAGGTTGCTTTCTCTCCAACAAAAATATCATTTTCTTTCAAAAGAGTATTAAAAAATACGTGCGCCGAAAGAACTGTCTTAGGACTTCTTCCTTTGGCATATTCATTAACAGCCTTTTGATATAGTTCCTTTGTTAAAATCCCCAACCTAACATCGATAATAGACTTAAACGCGTTGTTTCTAATAGATTTGTAGCCACGCAAGGTAGATGGAGAAAGAACTTCGCTTTTGGATTCCAGAAACGCATCTGCCAGTTCGCCCAGGGTTTTGTTTTCCGGTTTTGCTTTATGTTCCCTTTCCATTATGAAATTGCTTGCAAGATTCTCTGCTTCTTTCTTTGTGGCAGAGGTAAAAGATTTTGTTTTATAGTTGCCAAACTCATCCGTATAACTGGCGCGACAACGATATTTTCCGCTTGGGAGTTTCTTTGCGGTTGCCATATATGCCACCTCTTTTCTTTGTTTTCTTATATTTTATCAAAGTAGAAAAGGTGTGTCAATGGGCGTGGCAGAATTCGTGGCAGAAAACCTTCTAAAATCCGCCACAGACGAGGAATAAATTGAAAATGCTTCTAAAATTTTAGAAAGCCAAAACACGAAAAAACGTTGAAAACACTGCATTTTCCGAAAAATAGAACTCCCACAGAACTTTCTGTGGGAGTTCGTCTTGGAGCAGGATACGGGAGTCGAACCCGCCTTCACGGCTTGGGAAGCCGTTGTATTACCGATATACGAATCCTGCGGATGCGAGGTGTTCCCATTATAACAAATGCCAACGGGAAATTCAACCGATTTTTGTCGTAAGGTTTTTGGTATTGGTTATTATAATGTCACTTTTCCTCCCTGTCAATACAGTCCGTTCTTGTATTTTCCTTTCCGGCGTGGTAAGCTGTAAAAAACGGATTCAGGAGGAGAACCTATGTATCTGAACAAGATCCACCATGTTGCCATCATTTCCTCTGACTATCAGGCAGCAAAGGACTTTTATGTTTCCAAACTTGGCCTGCCGCTGATCCGGGAAGTCTACCGCCCGGATCGGGAAGACTATATTCTGACACTGTTGGTCGGCGGTGTGGAGGTGGAGCTTTTTGTTATGAAAAACCCACCGCTTCGTGTCACCAACCCTGAAGCCCGGGGGCTTCGGCATCTGGCCTTCCATGTGGAGGATATCGAACCGGCTGTGGCCTGGCTGAATTCTCTGGGCATTGAGACGGAGCCTGTCCGGCTGGATCCCTTCACCAACAGACGGATGACCTTCTTCCGGGATCCCGATGGTCTTCCCCTGGAGCTCCATGAATAAAAAGTTCAAAAAAGAACTTTTTGAGATTGACATTTACAACTCTTTGTGCTATACTAACATTGTTCAAAAACGAACCATCTCAAAGGAGGTGTCCCCATGCTTCCATCCTACATCAGTGCCTATTTTGACATTCTTGGAAAGGCCCAGAAGGTCTATAGCAAATATCTTGAACCGGTCAGCCGGAAATGGGAGCTTACCCGCAGCGAACTGGACGTCATGCTTTTCCTGCATAACAATCCTGGTTATTCCCGGGCAACCGATATCGTTTCTCACCGCGGCATGACCAAATCCCATGTATCCATGTCCGTATCCAGCCTGGTGGAACGCGGCCTGCTGCTCCGGCAGTTTTCTCCCGATGACCGCCGCACCGTCCATCTGATCCTGACGGAACAGGGGCATCTTATTGCCGAGGAAGCCCGGATCCTCCAACAGCAATTTTTTGAGGTCATATATACCGATGTCTCCCGGGAAGAAATGGCGGTCCTGCGGAAGGTCACGCTGAAAGTCTGTGAGAACATCGATAACATTGATAAAGTATTAGCCAATCCGTAACAGAATAGAAATCGAAAGGGGACTTATTCACAATGGCAGCAAAACAGGATATGGGAACTGGCAGCATCAAAAAACTTATGGTGCAGATGGCTGTTCCCGCACTGGTAGGTCAGGTAGTCAACCTGCTCTACAACATCGTTGACCGAATCTACATCGGACACATTCCCGAAATCGGCGGCGCGGCACTCACCGGCGTTGGCCTCTTCACCCCCATCTTGATGCTCATCACCGCCTTTGCCATGCTGGCAGGCGCCGGCGGCGCACCCCGGGCAGCCATTGCCATGGGTCAGGGCGACAAGGAGCGGGCTGAAAAAATCATGGGCAACTGCTTCACTGTTCTGATGATCCTGGCCGTGGTCCTGACTGCCGTGTTCTACTTCACCTGCCCCACCCTGCTGCGCTGGTTCGGCGCGTCTGACACCACCCTGCCCTACGCCGTGGAGTACGGCCGCATCTACATTCTGGGCAGCGTTTTCGTGCTGACCGTCATGGGTATGAACACCTTCATCACCACTCAGGGCTTCGCAAAAATCAGCATGCTGACCACCGTTATCGGTGCCGGCATCAACATTGCTCTGGACCCCATCCTGATCTTCGGACTGAAGATGGGTGTCAAGGGCGCCGCCATTGCCACCGTTCTGAGCCAGGCTGTCAGTGCCGTGTGGATCCTGAAGTTCCTCACCGGTAAGCAGACCACGCTGAAGCTGCAGCCCAAAAATATGCCCCTGGTCCCTTCCGTTATCCTGCCCTGCCTGGGTCTGGGCATCTCCAGCTTTATCATGGTCTCCACCGAGTCCATCCTGTCCATCAGCTTCACATCCTCCCTGTCCCGCTATGGCGGCGACGTGGCGGTTGGCGCCATGACCGTTCTGACCTCCATCAACCAGCTGATCACCATGCCTCTGTCCGGCGTCTGCCAGGGCGGCCAGCCCCTGATCAGCTTCAACTACGGTGCCAAGAAATATGACCGTGTCAAGGAAGCTTTCTTCTGCCAGTTCGGCGTCTGCGTGGCCTACACCACCGCTTTCTGGCTGCTGCTGATGGTGATGCCCAATGTGTTTGCCGGCATCTTCACCAGCGACACCTCCATCGTGGATTACACCGCCTGGGCCATCCGGATCTTCCTGGCATGCGGCTTCTCCGTGGGCTTCCAGATCTCCTGCCAGCAGGCCTTCATGGCACTGGGTCAGGCCAAGATCAGCCTGGTCATGGCGCTGCTGCGTAAGATCATCCTGCTGATCCCCCTGATCTTCATCCTGCCTCTGTTCTTCCAGGATAAGGCCTTCGCCGTCTTCCTGGCTGAGCCCATTGCCGATATCGTGGCCGCCGCTGTCACCACCTTCATGTTCTTCCGCTTCTTCATCAAAATGCTGAAGGACGGCAAGGCTGCCCAGCAGGTATAACCGCACCGCTTCCGGCGCAGAGCAAAACTCTGCGCCGGTTCTTTTAAAAAAAATCAGGCACCCCGATTGGGGTGCCTGTATCTTTCTTTAGCAGCAGCCGTTATTGTCGTAGCAGCCATTCCAGTTTCCGTTGCCGGCAGCATTGCCGCAGCCACCGCCGCAGTTGCACAGCAGCAGGACCAGGATCACGATCCACCACCAGTTGTTGTTCAGACAGCCGCAGATACCATTGTTATTACCGCACATAAAAGTACCTCCTGGAATTTTTTCAGGGTTTCTATCCCCTGTTCCATGGTATTCCCGGGGGCAGAATATGTGCAGGGGAAATTAGAGTTCTCTCAGTGCATCCACCAGGGCAGTTTTTCCGGCGGTCTTTTCATCCTTGACCTTGATGACCTTTGCAGGACAGCCAGCCACCACAGTATTGGGGGCCACGTCGCCCACAACAATGGCACCGGCAGCCACCACAGCATCATGACCGATGCGGCAGCCCTCGATGACCACAGCATTGGCTCCGATCAGAACGTTATCCTCCACAATGACCGGAGTGGCGGAGGCGGGTTCGATGACACCGGCCAGCACGGCGCCGGCACCCACATGGCAGTTTCTGCCCACAGTGGCCCGACCGCCCAGCACAGCGCCCATATCGATCATGGTACCATCGCCAATGACAGCACCGATGTTGATGATGGCGCCCATCATGATAACTGCATTTTTGCCGATCTCCACCTGCTCCCGGATAATGGCACCGGGCTCAATACGGGCAGGCACATCCTTCATATCCAGCATAGGAATGGCGGAATTGCGGCAGTTGTTCTCGATCTCGATATGTGCAAATTCGTTGGCTTCCAGCACAGGCGCCACGTCCTTCCAGTCGCCAAAAACGATCTTGCAGCCATCGGCTGCAGGGAATTCATGGCAGTTGGGGAAGGAAACCGGTGTCTTTTCCCAGACATAAACCTTTACGGGAGTTTTCTTTTCAGATGTGCGGATGTATTCAATAATTTCCTGTGCGTTCATATAGGTTCTCCTTTTCTGAGATAAATAATCGTTTATCTTAGCAAGGATATGTTACTTTCTTGTCACCGAACAAGAAAGTAACCAAAGAAATCGTCTTAAGGGGGACTTTTCAAAAAGCCGTCCCCCTTAAGAAGCCCCCTCCTGTGCTGTCAGGCCGGCAAGTTTCAACACGGAGGCGGGAATGTACCGATTCCCGCCCATCCGTCCTCAGCACCACCCCATTTGGGCAGAAATCGGAACATTTCTGCCCAAATCAGGATTTGAGTTATGGTGCTCCGGCGCCTATGGCGATGCGGCCGGGGGATTCACAAGGGGACGGCTGGGGCGCACGGGAGCGCGACTTACAGGACCCCTTGTGCCTGCTTCTTTTGGTACTTTTCTTGCAGGAGCAAGAAAAGTACAGGCAAAACTTTCGTAAGCTAAACGATTATTTATCTGATTGATTTGTCCTCCATCTTATCATCTTTTTTCTCCGGTGGCAAGGGAGAAATTGACACCGGGAAATAATTGGAGTATAATCACTCAAAGACAAACGTTCAGGAGGCGCGGACTATGCAGATTATACAGGACCGCCGGGCTCTGCACCGGATCCCGGAGCTGGATAAAAACCTGCCCAAGACCATCGGATATCTGAAAAGCAGGCTGGAAGGACTCTCCTGCCGGGTATTTTCTCCCATGGAGGGCGCGGTATGCGCCTTCTTTGATTTCGGTGCGGGTCAGGCGCTGGCATTCCGGGCGGATATGGATGCGCTGCCGGTTGCTGAAGAAAACTGCAATGACTACACATCCTCCCATCCCGGCTGTATGCACGCCTGCGGCCATGACGGCCACATGGCCATCCTTCTGGAGCTGGCCCGGCGCATGGACAGAAAGAAGCAAAATACATGGAACATTCTGCTGGTGTTCCAGCCTGCAGAGGAGACCACCGGCGGCGCAAGGGAGCTGTGCGAAACCGGTATCTTCAAGGAATTCGGGGTAGAGGCGATTTTCGGTCTGCATCTGTGGCCCGGTCTGGAAAAAGGCCTGGTTGCCAGCCGCTGCTGCGAGCTGATGGCCCGGGCCAGTGAAGTGACTGTGGATGTTTACGGCAAGTCTGCCCACATCGCCCGAAGCTGGGAGGGTATCGATGCACTGATGGCCGGAACGGAATTTTACCGCCGTGCCGGGGCCATGGAGGCCGCGGTACCCCCATCCGTCTTCCGTCTGCTGAAATTCGGCCGGTTTGAAAGCGGCAGCGTCCGCAACGCCCTGTCTGCCCACACCCACATGGAAGGTTCTCTCCGCGCATTCCAGGATGCGGTCTTCGATGCCATGAAGGACTCTCTGTACGCCATCGGCCGGGAGCTGGAGCAGGAAACCGGCTGTACTGTAAAGATCCACATCAACAGCGGCTACCCCGCTGTGCTGAATCCGGAAGGGTTATACAACCGGGTGCGGGCCTGCGCAGATTTTCCGGAGCTGGATGTGCCTGCCATGACTGCTGAGGACTTTGCCTTCTACCAGAGATACCTGCCCGGCATATTCTTCTTCCTGGGCACCGGGGACAGTCCGGCCCTGCACACCAGCAACTTTGACTTTGACGAAACCATTTTGACGAAAGGCGCCGATTTTTTTGAAAATCTGGCGGTGAATTTCCAATGATCCCACTGAATCAGAACCTGAATGCTCTGAAACGGAGCCAGATCCGGGTCTACACCAATCTGGCCAGAGCTACCACCGGCTGCGCCATGCTGACCATTGGCGAGCCGGATCTGGATACCCCGGAGGCTGTCAAGCTGGCCGCCATGGAGGCCATCCAAAACAATCAGACCCACTATGCCCCCAATCAGGGAACTCCGGATCTGCGCAAAGCCATCGCAGACCACGAGACCCACCGGGGCAACGCCGTTACACCGGAACAGGTGCTCGTTACCATTGGTGCCTGCCAGGCCCTGTTCACTGCCCTGCTGGGAATTCTGAATCCCGGGGATGAATTGATCGTACCCACCCCCGGCTTTGGTCTGTATGAAACCATCGCCACCATTGCAGGGGCCAAAACCGTTCCTCTGGATGTGACCAAAACCGGTTTTCAGATCACGCAGGAGGCTCTGGATGCGGTCATTACCCCGAAAACCAAGGCTATCCTCATCAACTCCCCCTGCAATCCCACCGGTGTGATCTTCAGCAAGGAAAGCCTTGCCGCCGTAAAACGCGCTGTGCTGAGCCGCCCCATTTTCATCGTCTGTGACAATGTTTACCATAGTCTGAGCTATTCCGACTGCCCCGACCTCAGCTGCGACCCCGACCTGAAGGAGCAGCTGATCCTCTGTCAGAGCTTCTCAAAGCCCTGGGCCATGACCGGCTGGCGTATCGGCTACCTGACCTGTCCGGACTATGTCATGGACCGGCTGCTGCTGCTCAGTGCTGCCACCATCACGGCTGTACCCACTTTCCTGCAGCAGGCTGCCATCACAGCGCTCAGCACCCCCACGGCCCCCATGCGGGAGATCTACCGCCAACGCCGGGACTACGTCACCGGCCGGCTGACGGCCATGGGACTTTCCTTTCCGGAACCGGAGGGCGCTTTCTATGTTTTTGTGAACATTGAAAAATACGGTCTGGACTCCGAAACCTTCTGCTCCCGGATGATCCGGGAAGGGCTGCTGGCAGCGGTCCCCGGCAGCTGTTTCGGAACAGATGGTTACATCCGGCTTTCCTACTGCTATTCGGACGAAGAACTGAAGGTGGGTATGGACCGGCTGGAAGCCTTCATCGCCACTCTCTAAGGAGTCCTTATGAAAATACTGATTTTCGGAGGCCGGGTCATTGACCCGGCCAACCATATTGACGGACAATACAATATCCTGCTGGAAAACGGAAAGGTAGCCTGGATCGGCAGAGGCGTACCGGACGCAGAGGAGACCATCGATGCCTCCGGGATGATCGTTGCCCCCGGCTTTATCGATATCCACATGCACGAGGATCCTGTTGCAGAGGGTAAGATCCGGCAGTGTATCTTTCCCATGATGCTGCGCCAGGGTGTCACCACCGCCGTAGGCGGCAACTGCGGTGGCAACGTCCATGATCCCGTTGACTACCTGAACATCGTCGACCGGGATGGCACAGCGGTGAATGTGGCCCTGTACGCAGGCCACGAGTATTTCCGCATTGCCGCCGGTGCGGAAGACATCTATGGCGGCGCCACACAGAAACAGCAGGAAGCCATGGCCGCAGCCATCCGGTCTGCACTGGATGCAGGCTGTGTGGGCGTGTCCTTCGGTCTGCGCTATGTGCCCGGCGCGGATAAGGCAGAATTTTTCCGGGCAGCGCAGTGCTGCCGGGAGAGCCGGAAACCCATCGCCTCCCATGTCCGGGACGATGCCGATGCTGTTTTTGCCTCCATCGAAGAACTGCTGGAAGCAGGACGTGCCTTTGGCATCCCCATGCAGATCTCCCACATCGGTTCCATGGCAGGCTTCGGCCAGATGGAGGCCGTGCTGCGGCAGGTGGATGCTGCCTGCCGGGAAGGGCTGGATGTGACGCTGGACTGCTATCCCTATTTTGCCTTTTCCACCCGGCTGGGCACCCCCACCTATGACCCCGGCTGGCTCCGGCGGTATCACTGCGGCTATGATGTGCTGGAATTCTGCGATGGAAAATACCGTGGCCAGCGGGCCACGGAGAAAACCTTTCATGAGGTTCGGACGGAATTCCCGGAGTGTCTGACGGTTTGCTATGTGATGCAGGAGGCGGATATCCGACTGGCTTATCGGCATCCCAAAGTCATGCTGGGCAGCGACGGCATCACTGACAACGGCCGGGGCCACCCCCGGTGCGCCGGAACCTTTCCCCGGTTTTTGGCGGAGTTTGTAAAAAAAAGTGATCTGACCCTGTACCAGGCCATTGAGAAAATGACTGCCATGCCCGCAAAGCGTCTGGGCTTCAAAAACAAAGGACATCTGGCTGTGGGTGCAGATGGGGATATTACCATTTTTGACATGGAAACCATCCAGGATAAGGCGACCTTCGCGGATCCTGCCCTGCCTCCCGCAGGCATCGAATATGTGCTCATTGGCGGAGAAACTGTGCTGAAACATGGACGTATTCTCAGGGATACCCAGGGAAAATCCGTCAGAATATAAAAAGTGCCGGGAATTTTTCCCGGCACTTTACTTGTCATAAAAGGGTTTGTATGATATATTAAAATGTAATGATTTTTTCTAATTCAGGAGGCACTATGAAAACCCTGCTCCATATCTGCTGCGCCCCCTGCGCAAACCAGCCCATTGAGATCCTCCGCACCGACGGCATTGAGGTGACAGGTTTTTGGTATAACCCCAATATCCATCCCGTCACGGAATACCGTGCCCGGCGGAACTGTCTGGAGGAATACGCCAAAACCATCGAACTGCCCATTCTCATGAAAAACGACTATGCTCTGCGGCCCTTCGTCCGGGCCGTGGCCGAGGACATCAGTCACCGCTGCGTCAAGTGCTACGAGATGCGGCTCTTTGAAACGGCCCGTCAGGCGGCAGAGGGCGGTTTCGACAGCTTCACCTCCTCTCTCTTCATCAGCCCCTATCAGCAGCATGAGCTGATGCGGGAAGTGGCGGAACGGGCTGCAGCCGAATACGGCGTACAGTTCCTCTACCGGGATTTCCGGCCCTATTTCCGGGATGGGCAGAATTTTGCCCGGGAGCACGGCTTCTATATGCAGAAATACTGCGGCTGCGTGTTTTCCGAAGAAGAACGATATATCAAGCCCAAAAAACTGATCCCTTAAACGGACGGAGGCATAAGCTATGCGCTGCGGGATATCTGATCATCCTGCAGAAAACATATCTTATATCTCATCTCCTGCATCTAATATCTCACTTATTGGGAGGATTTATGACAAATTTAGAATTTTCCGTCCCCTGCCTGTTCGGTCTGGAAGGACTGGCCGGTGACGAACTGCGCCGGCTGAACATCGATAATGTCCGGGTAGAGAACGGCCGTGTTCTTTTCTCCGGCGATGAGACCGCTATGGCAAAGGCCAATATCTGCCTGCGCACCGGTGAGCGGGTACTGCTGACTCTGGCAGATTTCAGGGCCACCACCTTTGAAGAGCTGTTTCAGGGCGTGTACCACGCCAATCTGGAGGACTTTATCCCCAAAGACGGCAATTTCCCCGTAAAGGGCCACTGTCTGAACTCCCAGCTTATGAGCGTACCGGACTGCCAGGCCATCATCAAAAAGGCGGCCTCCAAACGGCTGGGCGAAAAATACGGCGTAAGCTGGCTGCCGGAAACCGGCGCAAAGTATCAGCTTCAGTTTTCCATTATGAATGACCGGGTGCAGCTGTTCCTGGATACCTCCGGCCCCGGTCTGCACAAGCGGGGCTACCGGGCCGTCGGCAATGACGCTCCCCTGCGGGAAACCCTGGCTGCTGCCATGGTGCAGCTGACCCGCTACCGCGGCCGTGACTTTGTCTGGGATCCCTTCTGCGGCTCCGGCACCATTCCCATCGAGGCAGCCCTGATTGCCAAGAACAAGGCACCCGGCATGTACCGCCGGTTCTCCGGCGAGGCCTTCGCCTGGTGTGATCCTTCTGTCTGGGGCAAAGTCCGGGAGGAAGCCAGGGACAAGGAATACCATGGCAATTACCGGATCCTGGGCTCCGACAATGACCCCAAGTGCATTTCCCTGTCCATGGCCAATGCCCGGAAAGCCGGTGTAGGCGACATCATCACCTTCAAGGACGGCGACGCCACCAAGATGAGCCTGCCGGCAGAATCCGGCGTCATCATCTGCAATCCCCCCTATGGTCAGCGCATGGGTGAGCAGAAGGACGCTCAGCGGCTCTATGCAGCTCTGGGCCGCCACCTGAAATTCGCAGACGGCTGGCAGAAATTCATCATCACTTCCGAGCCGGAATTCGAGCACTACTTCGGCCGCCGGGCTACCAAGAAGCGGAAGCTTTACAACGGCATGATCAAGTGCGACTACTATATGTACACCGACAGCGGAAGAAAGAAGTAACACAGTGTGGTCTTTGGCGTATACTGTGCGCAGCCAAATCATCCTCTCAGGAGCGATCTGAACTGCATCAAACGGCACCGATACCTTTGCGCCACACACAACCCCCGGAGGCCTTATGAAACATATTTTTATCATCAATCCCGCAGCGGGCAGCCGTGACCAGACCCAGGAATACGCCCCCATGATCCGGCGCTGCTGCAATACCCGGGATCTGGATTTTGAGATCCACATTTCCAAATGCCCCGGCGACTGCATGCGGCTTGCCCGGCAGGCTGCCGAGACCGGCGAAGAGGTGCGAATCTATGCCTGCGGCGGAGACGGCACCCTGAACGAAGTGGCTGCCGGCGCGGCCGGCTATCCCAATGCGGCCATCACCGTACTGTCCAGCGGAAGCGGCAATGACTTCGTTAAGCTCTTCAGCGAGCCCGCAGCCTTTTTTGATCTGGAGCGGCTGATGGATGCGGAGGAAGTCACCTTCGACATGATCCGCTGCAACGATGACCTGTCCATCAACATCTGCTCCGTGGGTCTGGATGCCCGGATCGGCACCGATGTTTCCAATTACAAGCGGCTGCCCCTGCTCCACGGTTTCCGGGCCTACGCCGCCTCCACCGTTGTCAACGTATTCAAGGGCATCTCCGAGCATTACCGCGTGGAGGTGGAGGGAGAGGTCATCGATGACAGATTCACCTTCGTCTGCGTATGCAACGGCCGGTTCTACGGCGGTGGCTTTAACCCCATCCCGGAGGCAGACCCCACTGACGGCAAGCTGGATGTTCTGCTGGTAAAGCATATTTCCCGCGCCCAGGTCCCCCTTATCATCGGCAAGTACAAGAATGGCCGCTATCGGGAGCTGTCCCGCATTGCCCGGTACATCAAAACAGATTCCATTAAAATCATCTGCGACAAGCCGACAGCCATCAATCTGGACGGTGAGCTGCGCACCGCAGAAACTGTGGAAATGCGGGTCGCACAGGAAAAGATCCGCTTCTTTTACCCCAGGGGCCTGACCTGGCAGGCAAAAGAAACACAGACAGTATAAAAAAACGGACGGTGAAAACCGTCCGTTTTATTGTTTATTCCTCCGGCATGTAAACGTTGATGTCCACATCGCCCTGGATGCCGGGCACCCGTCCGCTGGAAGTATACTGCCACATTTCCACCTTGTAAGGGTAAGTCATCCGCTCCGTATACAGCGCCAGCCAGAAAGGATAATCCTCCAACTCATTCAGATACAGCAGGGTATTGCTCTGATGCCAGTTGAAATAGATCATGGGGGTGAAACCCTTTTCCACCATGGTCTGGCAGAAGTATTCCTGCAGGGCCGTCAGCGTGCGGGCATCCATCCGGGCAGTACGGGCATCGGAGGTAGGGATCTCCCAGTCCAGCACGATGGGCATGTGCAGGTCATAATCTCCCAGTACCTTCAGCATGAAGTCGATCTCCTCATCCACTTCCTTGATGGTCAGCGCCTGGGAAAAGAAATAGGCGCCGATGGGCATACCCACTTCCCGGGTCGCCTTCAGATTTTTCTGGATGTACTCATCCTCCACCAGTCTGCCGGACTCATATCCCCGGTAACCCAACCGCAGCATGGCAAACCGGATACCGGAGTCCTTTACCTTCTGCCAGTCGATATTGCCCTGGAAGGCGGAAACATCCACGCCGGGGTAGCTCTCCTGCCGCAGGCAGTAGAGGTAATTGTTCCGGTCATACTGGAAATCCAGAGGGCCGTATGGGTTGAATTCCGGATGAATGATGGGTTCAACAGAGGGCAGGGTCTCCTCCGATCCGTCCCGGTGGAGCAGGTTTTCCGGATCTTCGGCCCGGGCAGCCAGTTCATCCAGCACAGAGCCGGATTCTGTGGAGGCCACGGCGGCAGCGGGCTCTTCCCGGCCCATATATGGCAGGCACACCACCACTGTCAGCAGCAGGACCAGCGCTGCCAGCACTGCCAGCAGGGCAAAAATAGGCTCCGGACGGATCCGGCGCTCCGGCATGAAATCCTCAGAATCTTCCTCTGCCGGCTCAGCGGCAGCTTTTGCAGCCAGTTCTTCTTCGGGGATGGCGTCAGTCAGTTCCAACGGCGTCAGCTCCTTTCAAAAATACATCTTTCGACACAGTATACCACATTTTTTACCATTCGCCAAGGGGGATTATCTGGAACCGGAATATTAATCAATTCTTAAACAATCCGTTAACAATGGATTCAATCGGTTGCATTCCACATTTTTTGCAATATAATAAAAGCACAGCAATTCTCTTAAAAGGTGATTTTCTATGAATGGAAACAGCGGTTGGTTTCGGCAGTTTTCCGCAAAACTGTCCGCCGGATTTCGCAGCTTCATGTCCGGACGCTATGGTACAGACCGCTTGAATATGGTCATTCTCTGTGCGGGCCTTGTGGCAAGTATCTTGTCCATGCTCATATCCGTACAGCCTTTCAATCTGATTTTCTGGGCGCTGAGCTATGGTCTGATGATCTGGGCCATCTGCCGCAGCCTGTCCCGCAACACTTACAAGCGGTACCAGGAAAACCGGAAATTCTTACAGATCCATGACCGCATGAAGGATCGGCAGCACCGGTATTTTTCCTGCCCCAAATGCCATCAGACCGTCCGCGTCCCCCGGGGCAAAGGCAAGATTTCCATCACCTGCCCCCGCTGCAGAGAAAAATTTGTCAAGAAAACCTGACCCCATCCCCTCCGGCCGATGCAAATTCGCCGGAGGGCTTCTTTTTTACCGCGTCCTAAAACGGCAAAGAACCGCCGGAATGAAGAATATTCACAAAATTGTATATATTTTTCTTTACAGCTGTGCTATAATACCGGAAAATGGTTTTTTATTGCCATCTGTATATTGCAAAGGAGTTTATGAATGGGACTTTTCGATAAATTATTTGGTACCCGCTCCCAGCGGGAGATCAAAAAGATCCAGCCCACCGTGGACAAGATCCTGGCGCTGGAAGAGGAATACAAAAAACTTTCCGAGGAACAGCTGAAGGCCAAAACCCCGGAATTCAAAAACCGTCTGGCTCAGGGCGAGACACTGGACGATATCCTTCCCGAGGCCTTCGCCGCTATCCGGGAAGCCGCTGACCGGGTTCTGGGCATGCGCCCCTACCCTGTCCAGCTGATGGGCGGTATCATCCTGCATCAGGGCCGCATCGCGGAAATGCGCACCGGCGAAGGCAAGACTCTGGTCGCCATCCTGCCCTGCTACTTAAACGCCCTGACAGGCCGGGGCGTCCATGTGGTCACCGTCAATGAATACCTGGCCAAGCGCGACTCCGAATGGATGGGCAAGGTCCACCGATACATGGGTCTGACTGTAGGCCTGGTGATCCCCGGTATGCAGAGCGCTGAGCGCCGGGCTGCCTACGCCGCCGACATCACCTACTGCACCAACAACGAACTGGGCTTCGACTATCTGCGCGACAACATGGCCATCTACAAGCAGGAGCTGGTTCAGCGGGGCCACAATTTCGTCATTGTGGACGAGGTGGACTCCATCCTCATCGACGAAGCACGTACCCCTCTGATCATTTCCGGCAAGGGCGAGGATTCCTCCAAGCTCTACGAAATGGCAGATTACTTTGTCTCTACCCTGAAAAAGCAGGTCTTTGCCAAGACCGAAGCCAAGGAAGTTCAGGACGATTATGACTGCGACTACTTTGTGGACGAAAAGAGCCGCACCGTATCCCTGACCGCCAGCGGCATCGCCAAGGCGGAAAAGTACTTCGGTGTGGAAAATCTGGCTGATGCAGAAAATGCCACGCTGAACCATCACATCAACCAGGCTATGAAGGCCCGGGGCCTGATGAAGAAGGACATCGACTATGTCATCAAGGACGGCCAGATCATCATCGTTGATGAATTCACCGGCCGACTGATGTATGGCCGCCGCTACAACGAGGGTCTGCACCAGGCCATCGAAGCCAAGGAAGGCGTTACTGTTGCCAGCGAAAGCAAGACCCTGGCCACCATCACCTTCCAGAATTTCTTCCGCCTTTACGACAAGCTCTCCGGTATGACCGGCACCGCTCTGACCGAAGAGGAAGAATTTGCCGCCATTTACAATCTGGACGTGGTGGAGATCCCCACCAACCGTCCCATCGCCCGAATCGACCAGACCGATGTGGTCTACAAGTCCGAAATGGGCAAATACCGGGCCATCATCCGTCAGGTGAAGGAATGTCATGCCAAGGGGCAGCCGGTTCTGGTGGGCACCATCTCCATTGAACGCAGCGAGCTGCTTTCCAAAATGCTGAAGCGGGAGGACATCCCTCACAATGTGCTGAATGCCAAGTTCCACGAAATGGAAGCTCAGATCGTGGCCCAGGCCGGCAAGTACGGCGCTGTCACCATCGCCACCAACATGGCAGGCCGCGGTACCGACATCATGCTGGGCGGCAATGCCGAATTCCTGGCAAAATCCGAACTGCGCAAGACCGAAATGCCGGAAGAGCTGCTGCGGGAGGCTGACTCCTACGCAGAAACCACCGATCCCGAAATTCTGGCTGTCCGGGTCAGATATGCCGAGCTGCTGCAGAAATACAAGGCAGAAATTGCTGACGAAGCCGATCAGGTACGGGCTGCAGGCGGCCTTTTCATCATCGGCACCGAACGTCACGAATCCCGCCGTATCGACAATCAGCTCCGCGGCCGTGCCGGCCGTCAGGGCGACCCCGGTGAAAGCCGGTTCTACCTGAGCCTGCAGGATGATCTGATGCGGCTGTTCTCCACCGACCGGGTCATGGGCATGATGGACTCTCTGGGTCTGGACGAGGATACCCCCATCGATGCCAAGATCCTCAGCAACGCTGTGGAAAATGCCCAGAAGAATGTGGAATCCCGAAACTTCCGGGCCAGAAAGAATGTTCTGGAATACGATAACGTCATGAATACCCAGCGTGAGATCATTTACGCGCAGCGTCAGAAGGTGCTGGACGGCGAGGATCTGCGGGAGAACATGATGCAGATGCTCCGCACCCTGGTGGAAAGCAATGTGACCACCGCCCTCAGCGAGAGCGGCGGCGTCGCCGATGAGACCGGCCTGCTGCGGCTGGCCGGCACCATGGAGGGCATTTACTTCGCCAAGGGCACCCTGTCCGCCCGGGCAAGTCAGCTCACCGGCCTGAAGGCTGACGCCCTCAGCGACACCGTCTTTGAGATCGCCGCCAAGACCTACGAGGCCAAGGAGGCCTTCTACGGTGCCCCCACCATGCGGGAACTGGAGCGTGTGGTCATGCTCCGGGTGGTTGACGAATACTGGATGGACAACATCGATGCCATGGACGACCTGAAGCAGGGTATCCACCTGCGGTCCTATGGACAGCACGATCCTGTCATCGCCTACAAGGAAGAGGGCTTTGCCATGTTCGAGGCCATGGTGCAGGCCATCCGTGAGGAGACGATCCGCCGGATGTTCCTGGTGCAGCTGCGGACCAATCAGGAAGTAAAGCGCGAAAAGGTAGCCAAGGAGACCGGCACGACTGCCGCCACCAAGACCCAGGTAAAGAAGCAGCCCGTCCGCACCGCCGCCAAAAAGGTGGGCCCCAACGATCCCTGCCCCTGCGGAAGCGGCAAGAAGTACAAGAAGTGCTGCATGCAGAAGGACAAGGCCGCAGGTCTGGAAAACTAAACTCCCGCCTATCTTGACAAACTGCGCAGTCGCTGTGCCTTCCCCCGCGGGGAAGGCGGATCGCCGGAGGCAGGATAAAAGCAGAATGGCGGAATGCGGAACATTCAGTAGCAGTCTGATAAAACGCCATACATGCAGCATCCTGCCCGCATTCCCCTTCCGTCACAAATCGGTTCTGAAAAGCCGGTTTGTACCAACTCCCCCGGTGGAAGCGACAGGCGCTCCCGTGCCGGTGCTGTAAATCATCACTTGCCATTTTGAATGGAGAAATCCCATGATCAAAACACAAAAACAAGGAACACTTGAATATCTGACCGCAGAAGGCATCACCGCTCCCCATTGCTTTACCACCCGGCATGGCGGTGTCAGCGCAGGAAGCCAGTCCAGTCTGAATCTGGCCATCGGCCGGGGAGATTCCATGGAAAATGTGGAAGAGAATCTCCATATTCTGGGCCGGGCACTGAACTTTGATCCCCAGAAGCTGGTAATGACCATGCAGATCCACAGCAACATCGTCCGGGTGGTGACGGAGGAGGACTGCCGGGGTCTCTGCCACCGCAATTATCCCCAGTGTGATGCACTGGTCACCAACACCCCCGGCGTTGCCCTGCTGGTGTTCACCGCTGACTGCACGCCCCTGCTGTTCCACGATCCCGTCACCGGCGCCGTGGGCGCAGCCCATGCAGGCTGGCGGGGCACCGCCCAGGAAATCGGCCGTCGCGTGGTGGAAGCCATGGCAGAAAATTTTGGTGCAAAACCCGAAAACATCCGGGCCGCCATCGGCCCCAACATCGGTCAGTGTCATTTTGAAACCGATGCTGATGTGCCGGAGGCCATGATCGTCGCCTACGGCCAGGAAGCAACGGAATACATCCGCAAGTCCGGGGAAAAATATTTCCTGGACCTGAAGGCCATCAATGCCCTGTCTCTGCGCCGGGCCGGCGTGAAGCACATTGAGATCAGTGACTGCTGTACCATGTGCGAACCTGACCGGTTCTGGTCCCACCGGGTCACCAAAGGTGACCGGGGCAGCCAGGGTGCCATCATCGTCTGCGGGGAGGGCTGCAAATGAAAAAATATATCGCATTGCTTTTAAGCCTTGCTCTGATCTGCGGCTGCTTCACCGGCTGCAGCAGCCAGGAAGAGGAGCCTTACGTTCCCACCGGCGATGCCCTGCTGATGGAGGGGCAGGATCCGGAGGATCTGGAGGTTGAAGAGGAGTCTCCTCCTGTCACACTGGTCTATAACCCCGAAATGTCCATGAACCCCCTGATCGGCTACAGCCAGAACAACCGGGTGCTGTTCTCCCTGATGTATCAGGGCTTGTTTGCCGTCAACAGCCATTATGAAGCAGTGCCCATTCTCTGCTCTGCCTTCCAGGTGGCGCCTTCCAATATGATCTACACCTGCTACATTGACGACAACGCCCGATTCTCTGACGGCTCCAAAGTCACTGCCGAGGATGTCATCGCCAGCTATCAGTATGCCATGAAAAATGACTACTACAGCGGCCGGTTCCTCTACTATCTGGCAGAAGTGAAGCCCTCCAGCGATGGCACCGGCGTCACCTTCATGCTGACGGCTCCCTTTGAGAATTTCTGCATGCTGCTGGATGTACCCATCGTCAAGGCTGAGGATGTGGAGGCTGCCAACCCCCGTGGTTCCGGCCCCTACGCCTTCCACAAGGATGCCGGTTCCGCCGTTCTGGCCCGGGTCAGCAACTGGTGGGCGGATGTGGACGTGCCTGTCCGGGCCGATACGATCCATCTGACCACTGCAGAGACCGAGGCTGAGGTCCGGGACGAATTCCAGTTCGGTGATGTGAGCCTGGTTATGGCCGATCCCATGTCCGACTCCTTTGCGGAGTTCCGCTGCGACTACGAGCTGTGGAACGTGGACAGCGGTGTTTTCCTGTATCTGGGCTGCAATGTTATGTGGAGTGACTACTTCGAGGATGGTTTCCTGCGCACCAAGCTGACCTACGCCATTGACCGGGAGACCATCATGGATAAGTTCTATAATGGTCAGGCCCAGACCGCCACACTGGCCACCTCCCCCAGTTCTCCTCACTATAACACGGCACTGGCCGCCAATTATGCCTTTGACCCGCTGAAGTTCATCGATGCCATCAGTGGCTGGCATATCCCTGACGATCCTGACAGGGTTGATGATAAAATGGTTCTGCTGGTCAACTCCGATGACTCTGCACGTGTCCGTGCCGCCCGGTATATCGCCGCCTCTCTGACGGAATACGGCCTGCCTACCGGCACTCTGGAATGCAGCGGAAACAACTATGACGCTGTGCTCGCAGCCAACAACTGGGATATCTATCTGGGCCAGACCCGTCTGCCCCCCAATATGGATCTTACCGAATTCTTCCGGAACTGGGGCAATCTGTCCAAGGGCGGCATTGTCAACGAGAATCTGCTGGAACTGTGCAGAGCTACCGTGGAAAACAGCGGCAGCACCAATGACCTGCTGAAGCTGCTGGCTGATGACGGCCGGATCATTCCCGTTCTCTTTGGCTATCACTCCATCTACGCCGAGCGTGGCCTGTTTGAAAATCTGAATCCTACCCGGGACAATGCCTTCTTCTACTCCATGGGCAAGAGCCTCATCGGGATCCAGATTGATACCGTCTACGAATAAGAAAGGACGACCGCTATGAAAAAGATCATTGCCCTGCTTCTGGCCCTGAGTCTGGTGCTCTGCGGCTGCGGCGGTGCCCCTGTGGAGGAGCCCACCACCGAAGCCACCACAGAAGTCACTACCGAGGCCACAACCGAGCCCACCACTGAGCCTACCACCGAACCGCCTCCGGTCTATACCAATCCTCTGAACGGCGAAATCTCCAATGAGCCCTACACCGGCCGGGTCTTCGCCACCACCATCAGCAATGTCCGGGAAGCCCTGCCCCATGTCAATATGAACAAGGCAGACATCATTTTTGAAAGCTTTGTCAATGGCACCGTGGTCCGCTGCCTGGCTCTGTTCAGTGATATCTCCAAGGTGGACGCCATCGGTTCCATCCGCTCTACACGGCCCATGTTCAATGATCTCTGTGAGCACTATGACGCGCTTCTGTCTCACGCCGGCGGCACCGGTGTAGCTCTGCGGAATGCTGACGAGCACGGAATCATCCACTACAATGTGGACTCTCTCATGCGTAAGACCATGGATCCCCTGAGAGCCGGCACCGCTTACCGGGACAAGGAATACAAGTACGGCGAACACAACCTGTTTGCCATCGGCCCCGGAGTTCAGGCTTATGCCGAGTCCGAAGGTGTTCAGATCTCCGGTCTGCCGGAGCGGGACTACGGGCTGATCTTTACGGAGGACGGCACACCTGCCAACGGTGAAGCTGCCGATTCCATCAATATCCGGATCCAGTACAACAAATCCGGCAAAAACACCATTATGGAATACGACCCGGAAACCGACCGGTACGTTTTCTGGCAGTATGAGCAGATGATGGTGGATCAGTTCACCGGAGAGCCTGAGACTTTCCGGAATGTGGTCACCATGTTCGTGCCCATGACCACCATGACCTATGGTTACCATGTGGCTGATTTTCTGGCAGGCGGCACCGGCTACTATGCCTGCGGCGGAAAGATTATTCCCATCATCTGGACCTGCGATGGCGATGACCAGCCCTTCCGTTTCTTCACGGAAGACGGAGAACCCCTGGCTTTCGGCGCCGGCAATACCTATATTGCCATCTCCTCGGAAAAAGGCCACGTGACCTGGCAGGCCGCCGAACCTGCTGTCTAACCGATATCTGCAGGACTGCAGATCGCTCCGAAAAAAGCCATAAGCTTATAAAAAGATAAATTGGTCAATATTGAAGATCAGTGGAAACGTTTCCTTCCCGGAGGCTCTTTGAGTCTCCGGGACTGTTTTTCTAAGCAAATTTCACCTAAAAACCATGATAAAGCTATAGGTTTTATACATTATTTACAGTTTACAAGTGAGAATCCATATTGTATAATGAAATCGTACGAGAATATCGATTCTGTACACAAAATGTTCAACATACTGCAAAAGCAGTAATTTAGAAATGGAGGAAATTCCAATGTCTGTTAAAGTTGCAATCAATGGTTTTGGCCGTATCGGCCGTCTGGCTTTCCGTCAGATGTTCGGCGCTGAGGGCTTCGAGATCGTCGCCATCAACGACCTGACTTCCCCCAAGATGCTGGCTCACCTGCTGAAGTACGACTCCACTCAGGGCAACTACGCTGCTCAGGGTCATGTTGTTGAGGCTGGCGAAGACTTCATCACCGTCGACGGCAAGAAGATCACCATCTACGCTATGGCTAAGGCCAACGAGCTGCCCTGGGGCGAGCTGGATGTCGATGTCGTTCTGGAGTGCACCGGTTTCTACACTTCCAAGGCTAAGGCTCAGGCTCACATCGATGCTGGCGCCAAGAACGTCATCATCTCCGCTCCCGCTGGCAACGACCTGCCCACCATCGTCTACAACGTCAACCACGAGACTCTGACCAAGGACGACCACATCATCTCCGCCGCTTCCTGCACCACCAACTGCCTGGCTCCCATGGCTAAGGCTCTGAATGACCTGGCTCCCATCAAGTCCGGCATTATGTGCACCATCCACGCTTACACCGGCGACCAGATGACTCTGGACGGCCCCCAGCGTAAGGGCGACCTGCGCCGCTCCCGCGCTGCCGCTGTCAACATTGTCCCCAACTCCACCGGCGCTGCCAAGGCCATCGGCCTGGTTGTTCCCGAGCTGTCCGGCAAGCTGATCGGCGCTGCACAGCGTGTTCCCACCCCCACCGGCTCCTCCACCATGCTGAACGCTGTCGTGGAAGGCGTCGTCACCAAGGAGCAGATCAACGCTGCTATGAAGGCTGCTGCCAACGAGTCCTATGGCTACAACGAGGACGAGATCGTTTCCTCCGACGTCATCGGCATGCGTTACGGCTCCCTGTTCGATGCCACTCAGACCATGGTTCTGGATCTGGGCAACGGCATGACTCAGGTTCAGGTCGTTTCCTGGTACGACAACGAGAACTCCTACACCAGCCAGATGGTCCGCACCATTAAGCACTTCGCTAAGCTGCTGTAATCCACAGCTGATATAGCAATCATGAACCCCGCTGCTTACGCAGCGGGGTTTTTTCTTTGTCAGGCTCCCGGCTGTAATTTCGATAAAACCTTAATCAACCTTTAAGAATCCCTGCCTTGACAGGAACTGTATGAAGTGTTATACTAACCGTACTAGAACAATTAGTACAGTTAAGGAGGGATGATATGGTTCATCTGGACTATCGTGACGTACGTCCCATCTATGCCCAGATCATCGACAGCTTCAAGGAGCAGATCACCACAGGGATCCTGAAAACCGGGGACAAGCTCCCCAGTGTCCGGGAGCTTGCTGCCGATCTGGCCATCAATCCCAATACCATCCAGCGGTCCTACCGGGCGCTGGAAGCAGAGGGATGGATCGTCACCGTGCCGGGGAAGGGCTGCTTTGTGTCCGCCAACGGCAACTGTCAGGAGCAGGAACGCAAGAAACTGCTGGCCGTATTTGATGAGACCTGCGCCGCGCTCATGGCCCTGGGGCTTTCCCGGGAAGAGCTGAGCCAGCGGGTGCAGAAAGGAGGAAATGCAGATGCTTGAACTGAAAAACGTAACCAAGACCTTCGGCAGCTTTAAGGCGCTGGACGATCTGACCATGTCCGTGCCTCAGGGGGCAGTCTATGGTCTGCTTGGTCCCAACGGTGCCGGCAAGTCTACCGCCATCCGCCACATCACCGGTATCTACCGGCCCGATTCCGGCACCGTCACCCTGGAGGGTCTGCCCATCTATGAAAATCCCACGGTGAAATCCGTCATGGGCTATATCCCTGATGATGTTTTCTACTTCCCCTCTGCCACCATGGAGGAGATGCGGAGATACTATAAGGGTATGTACCCCAAATTTGATGACGCCCTCTTTGGCCGGCTGTATGAAGCCTTCGAACTGCCGAAGAAAAGCCCCATCCGCCGGTTCTCCAAAGGTATGCAGAAGCAGGCAGCCTTCCATCTGACCCTCGCATGCCGTCCCGAAGTGCTGGTTCTGGATGAACCGGTGGACGGACTGGATCCCGTCATGCGGCGGCAGGTCATGAGCCTGATTCTTTCAGATGTTGCCGAATACGGCACTACAGTGCTGATCTCCTCCCACAATCTGCGGGAGCTGGAGGACGTCTGCGACCATGTGGGCATCATGGATCGGGGCCACATGCTGCTGGAGCGCAGCCTCGCGGATATGCAGGGCAGCACCCATAAGGTGCAGCTGGTGGGCGACATTCCGGAGAGTCTGACTGTCCTGAATGAAACCGCCTCCGGCCGGCTGAAGACACTGGTGGTGCGGGGCGATCCTCAGCTCATTGCCCATCAGCTTGCCCAGACGAAGCCCGACTATTTCGATGTACTGCCCCTTTCTCTGGAAGAGATCTTTATTTACGAACTGGGAGGTGTGAACTATGAAGTCAAGAACATCATCCTGTAAGAAAACCGCTCTGCGGAAGGATTTCGGCCGTTTCTGGCCGGTGTGGGCAGGCTATTTCCTCGCCCTCATCGTGATCCAGATAATGCAGAGCAACTCCGACATGTCCTTCTGGTATGTGGCCAACATGGGCGAGTGCATCGGTATCATGGGCATCGTCAACTGCGCTTACGGACTGATCGTGGCCCTGATGCTCTTCGGCGACCTGTTCAACACCCGGATGTGCTATGGCCTCCACAGCCTGCCCCTGCGGCGGGAGCAGTGGTTTGGGGTGCATGTGAAAGCGGGACTGCTGTTCTCCCTGATCCCCACCGCCGTGATGGTACCTCTGTCGGAAATCATCATTCTGCTTTACTCCGAAGTGGTAAACGGCTGGCAAATCCCCCTGCTGTGGTTCGCCGCCGTGAACATCCAGTACGTATTCTTCTTCGGTCTTGCCGTGTTCTGCGTCATGTGTGCCGGCAGCCGGTTTTCCGCAACCGTGGTTTACGGCATCGTGAATTTCGCCTCCCTGCTGCTGTTTGCCCTGGCGGATCTGATCTATACCCCCCTGCTTTACGGTGTGGTGACCCAGTCAGATCTCTTTGTGCTGCTGTGCCCGGTGGGCCAGATCGTTGCAACCCGATTCATTGACGCAGAGCGGCTCCAGACCGGCGGCACCTATATCGACAAATACGGTATTGAGCAGCAGGAGCTCATCGGAGAATTCACCATCCGGTTCGAAAACTGGACCTACATTCTGGTGCTGGCAGTCATTGGCATCGTACTTCTTCTGCTGGCCCGGAGGATGTACCAAAAGCGTGCGCTGGAGTGCGCCGGTGATTTTCTGGCAGTGCGGTGGCTGGAGCCTGTGTTCCAGGTGGTGTTCTCCGTGCTGTGCATGGCAGGCTTCTATGCGGTCTTTGCCCTGTTCTTCGGCTTCAACAGCCGGAATCATTATCTGCTGCTGGTCATTGGGCTGCTGGTGGGTTGGTTCGCCGGGCGGATGTTCCTGGAGCGCAGCACCCGGGTGTTCCGGCTGAAAAACTTCCTGGGTCTGGCCCTGCTGACGGCAGCCATCGGCGGAAGTCTGCTGGCAGCGAAGATGGATGTGCTTGGCATTTCCCTCTGGGTTCCTGCCCGGGAGGAAATCGAGGTGGCCACCATCTATCTCAGCCATAACAGCGCCTTCACCACCGATGACCCGGAAGAGATCGCCGATATTCTGAACTTCCATGAGGCTGCTCTGGCAGAACACACCACCGTCCACCCCGACTACAGCGATGATTTCTACAACCCCTATGTGGAGGATGTGGCCGCTTACGCCACCATCAGCTACCGTATGAAAAACGGCAGCTTCGTCCAGCGGGAGTATTTCGTCCTGCCTCAGGGAGATGCCGGAACCATCGCCCGGGAGTATCTGGGCCGGCTGGTCAGTGTGGCAGACAGTGGCGCTGTGAAGAGCGAAAGCGACTTCCGCTACGAAATGAGCCAGGTGATCTACGGTGAGATCTCCGGCCACCGGATCCCGGAGAATGTTCTGACGCCGGACTTCCTGGCAGAGCTGACGGAAGCCATCATTGCCGACTGTGAAGACCGGAGCCTTATCCAGAGCGCTGCCTATCATCCGGAGCACCTTTTCGATAACGAGCTGTACAAAACCCAGAGCGTATATCTTGCCCTGCAGGGGGATGACTTCCATCTGTATCTGCAGGTATTCAAGGACAGCGAAAATACCATGAAGGTGCTGGAGTCCACCGGCATTATTGATGATATTCTTCTGGAATACAAAAACGCATACGGTTAAACCGAATCATCCCGGAGGGAAATTCCCTCCGGGATCTTTTTTCAGGAAGACGGTCTCTTACTTCATCTGCTCTCCCGTATCCGGCGGAAAGCGGGTATAGATCTGCCCCGGTTTCAGCCGGGTACGGCGCAGCCGTGCCAGCTCCGACACAGTGACGAACCGGAAGTCCTGCTGCTGCAGTACATCCACGATATCCAGGGCTGCCTGGACCGAGCTGGTGGTCATGTCGTGAAGCAGAATGATGTCCCCGTCCTTCACATTTTTCAGGACGGCTTTTTCAATTTCCGCCGTGCTGTCCGTAGCCCAATCCCTGGGATCCACAGACCAGCTGAGGATGGACAGCCCCCGCACCTCCGCCACCTGCCGGATGCCGTCCGTTACAAAGCCCCCGGGAGGCCGGAAGAACACCGGGTCGCAGTCCTCCGGCAGCAAAGCCTGGGAATCCATCAGTTCCTGGCCAATCTTCCGGCGGCTCATTTCCCGCATGGAATCGTGAGAAAAGCCATGGAAGCCGATCTCATGTCCTTCATCAAAGATCCGCTGGGTGATCTCCGGGTACTGCTCCATCCGGTAGCCGCAGAGCAGGAAGGTGGCGTGAACCCCCCGCAGAGCCAGTCCGTCCAGCAGCGTCCGGGTGTATTTTCCTGAGGGGCCGTCATCAAAGGTCAGCGCCACATATTGCTTCGGCTCTGCCGCCCGAACCGGCAGGACCAGCAGACTCAGAATCAGGAAAAACGCAGCCATACGGCGCATGGGATCACATCCTTTCCAGTATTGTAAATGATCACTTTTCATGAAGGTCACTGTGGTACAGGAGCGCCTGACGCTTCTCCCGGAAGGAAGGTATTGCGGCTCCGCTGTTTTGCAAGATAGCCGTTCATATATCTTCCTTTTATTTTATTTGACGGAACCGGGAAAATAGGGTATGATATAAGATGAGTAAAAAGGGGGTGGCGTTATGCAGCTCATTTGTCCCGTATGCGGACAGGAACTGAAACAGGCGGACAGAAGCTTTGTCTGCCCCAACCGGCACAGTTTCGACATGGCCCGGCAGGGCTATGTGAATCTGCTGACTGTTCAGCAGAAACATTCCCTAACCCCCGGCGATACCCGGGAGCAGGTGCTGTCCCGCCGAACCTTTCTGGAAGCCGGTTTCTATGCCCCCATTGCCGACAAACTGGTGGAAACTGCGAAAAAGTATGGGGTTTCCGGAGAAATTCTGGATATTGGCTGCGGCGAGGGTTGGTACTCTGCCCGGCTGGCAGACGCCCTGAATCTGCCCCTGACGGGACTGGACATCTCCAAGGAAGCTGTCCGCTGTGCCGCTGCCAAATACAAGGCCCATCGCTGGCTCTGCGCCACGGCTGCCCATATCCCGGCAGCGGATGGCAGCGCAGGGCTCATTACCAGTCTTTTTGCCCTGACTCTGCCGGAGGAATTCCGCAGAGTGCTGGCTGAGGATGGCCTGTACTTTCAGGTGCTGGCTGCCGAGGATCATCTGCTGGGTCTGAAGGGCATCATTTATGATGAACTGCACCACAAGGAAAAGGACACCGTACCGGAGCTTCCCGGCTTTATCCGCATGGAATCCATCCCCATCCGGTTCTCTTTCACCGTAGAGGGAGAGCAGATCCGAAATCTTTTCTCCATGACGCCCCACGTATTCCGCATCGGCAAGGCTGGCGCGGCCCGTCTGGCCAAAACCGAGCATTTGGAAGACACCGCCAGCTGTATGCTGAATGTGTTCCGGCGGTCTTAACTTTCCCGGCAAAACAGGGATGTATGTCTGGAAAATTGTCGAATAAACAGGAGATTTTATGCTGAATAAATTACAGGCTGTTGCGAACAAATACGAGGAACTTTGTTTCAAGTCAGAACAGCCGGATTTCTACAATGACCCCAAAAAAGCAGCCAGACTGCTGCGGGAGAAAAACGATCTGGAGCCCATCGTGGAAGCTTTTCAGGCCTACCGCCAGGCTGAGCAGGATATGCTGGAAGCTGAGGAGCTGATGAGCGACCCGGAAATGAAAGAGCTGTGTCAGGAGACCTATTCCGCCGCCAAGGAGCAGAAGGAACAGCTTTTTGAAAGGCTGCAGATCCTGCTGCTGCCCAAGGATCCCAATGACGAAAAAAGCGTCATCGTGGAGATCCGTGGTGGTGTTGGCGGCGAGGAAAGCGCCCTGTTTGCCCACAGCCTGTTCCGGATGTACTCCATGTACGCCGCATCCAAGGGTTGGTCCATCGAACTGATGAACTACAACGAAACAGAACTGGGCGGTGTGAAGGAAGCGGATTTTGTTATCAACGGCCGGGGCGCCTGGTCCCGGATGAAATACGAATCCGGCGTCCATCGGGTCCAGCGAGTGCCGGAAACTGAGTCCGGCGGCCGTGTTCACACCTCCACAGCCACCGTGGCTGTGCTTCCGGAAATGGAAGAGGTGGACGTGCAGATCAATCCTGCCGACATCGAAATGCAGGTCTACCGGGCCTCCGGCGCCGGCGGCCAGCACGTCAACAAAACCTCCTCCGCTGTCCGTCTGATCCACAAACCCAGCGGCATTGTAGTCGCCTGTCAGGAGGAGCGCAGCCAGGTGCAGAACCGGGAAAAGTGCATGCGGATGCTGGCCTCCAAGCTCTACGAGATCGAGCAGGAGCGCATTGAATCTGAGCATGGTGGCCTGCGCCGCTCTCAGGTGGGCACCGGTATGCGCAACGAGCGGATCCGCACCTATAATTTCCCTCAGGGCCGGGTCACGGATCACCGGGTGGGTCTGACACTGTACCGCATCGATTCCATCATGAACGGCGACATCGATGAGATCATCAATGCCCTGGCCACTGCCGACCAGGCCGAGAAGCTTAAGGCCAATACACAATAACTGTATGACGGGGTCACGCGCTCCGCTCAAAAATGACAAAATAAGGATATTTCTATGGAATTTCTTACAAACTCCCCAGGGGAAACTGAAGCCATCGGCGCTGCATTGGGTAAAATCCTGCCTCCCGGCAGTATCATTGCCTACCGGGGGGACCTGGGAGCAGGAAAAACCGCCTTCACCCGGGGGCTCGCCCGGGGCCTGGGCTGCACTGAACTGGTGACCAGCCCCACTTACACCATCGTCAACGAATATCCGGGAGGCCGGTGTCCTCTGTTCCATTTTGATATGTACCGCCTCCGTTCCTCCGATGACCTGTGGGATATCGGCTGGGAGGACTATCTGGATCGGAATGGCATCTGCGCTGTGGAATGGAGCGAGAATGTTGCCGATGCACTGGAAAACCCCATTACCATCACCATCAAAAAGCTGGGCGAGGAATCCCGGCGTATTACCATAGTAGGAGGCGATTTCCTTGCTGATCTTAGCCTTTGAGACCACTGCCAAGGCCGGCTCTGTTGCATTGCTGGATGAAACAAAGCTGTTGGGCGAAAGCTATCAGAATACCGGCCTGACCCACAGCCAAACCCTGATGGTCATGGCGGAGGATCTGCTGAAGGCCTGCGGCAAAACCATGGCGGATGTTACCGCCATTGCCGTAGCAGAGGGCCCCGGCTCCTTTACCGGTGTCCGCATTGGCGTAGCCGCTGCCAAGGGTCTGAGCTGGGGTGGTCAGCTGCCCTGCTGCGGCGTTTCCACGCTGGAAGCCATGGCGCTGACTCTGGGCGCTTATCAGGGCTATGTGTGCCCTGTTATGGATGCACGGCGCAATCAGGTCTACAACGCTCTGTTTTATGTAAACTGTGGTAATCTGGAACGGGTCCGGGAGGATCGGGCCATTGCCCTTTCCGATCTGGCCCAGGAGCTTAAAACCCTGGACGGCCCTGTTTTCCTGGTGGGTGACGGCAGCCAGCTCACCTACAACACACTGAAGGACACCATCCCCGCTCTTGTGCTGCCTCCGGAGCACCGGATGCACCAGCGGGCCAGTGGTGTGGCTCTGGCTGCCGCGAAGAAGCTGGCCAACGGAGAAACCTGCAACGGTGCCGCCCTGACCCCCAACTATTTACGACTGAGCCAGGCCGAGCGGGAGCGCATGGAAAAATTAAAAAATCAATAACCCAATATAAAGGAGACAGAAACATGGCAAATGTATACGTCCTCAATCATCCCCTGATCCAGCATAAGCTGGCTGTTCTGCGGAACAAGAACACCTCCGTCAAGGAATTCCGGGAGCTGGTCAATGAAATTTCCGGTCTGATGTGCTACGAAGCCACCCGAAATCTGCCCACCATCGATGTAGAGGTGGAGACCCCCATCGCCACCGCCAAGTGCAAGATGCTGGCAGGCAAGAAGCTGGCCATTGTCCCTATCCTGCGGGCAGGCCTCGGCATGGTGGACGCCATGGTAGACCTGATCCCCTCTGCAAAGATCGGCCATATCGGTCTGTACCGGGATCCTGAAACCCACAAGCCCGTGGAATACTACTGCAAGCTGCCCGATGACATTGAAAACCGTCAGGTCTATGTGGTGGATCCCATGCTGGCCACCGGCGGCAGCGCCGTGGCAGCCATTGACTTCCTGAAGCAGCACGGCTGCAAGAACATCATCATGATGAACATCATCGGCTGCCCTGAAGGTGTACGGGCTGTTCAGGCCGCCCATCCTGATGTGGAGATGTACATTGCCGCTCTGGATGAAAAGCTGAATGAGCACGCCTACATCATTCCTGGTCTGGGCGATGCCGGCGACCGTATTTTCGGCACCAAGTAGGAACTGCAAAAAATCCCGCTGTTTGGCAGGTGCTTATAAAACAGCGAATCCTCCCTGTGAGATTTCTCACAGGGAGGATTTTTTACACCGGTACAGTGTGATAGAAATTTCTTCATTTCCTGTCGGCGAATTGAAAGTGGTCAGCCTGAATCTTTTCCATTGTTCCGGAGGATGACTTTTATCACAATGCAAATCAGTAATACTGCAAAAACAAAAACACCATCCGCCAAAATGCTCGTGTACCAAGGTGCTGATTGTATCGCATACAGCTCAGGATGTGTTTTGAAGTTCCAGACAATATACAGGCCTCGTCCGGCAAATGCACCCAGCGCAGCCCCCATAATAATATTCAATATATGGTTCAGTTTCTTCATGCAATCACGCACCTTTGCGAAATTCAAATCTTTCTAATTGTTTCGTTCATTTTATCACATGGCTGCAATATATACAAGAACAGTCCCGGCAGATCGTTCTTTCGGGACTGTAAGTGTTTTGTGGCCCCTGCCGAAACGGCAGGATTTTCCTTTACTTTTCCTTCTTGGTCAGCCAGTTGAAGCGGCCGTAGCGCTTGGTGACTTCCAGCAGCTCCTTCTGGGCTTCCTTGGTCAGCATATCGTCACTCATTCTCCAGCGCCAGTTGGTCTTGACGGTGGAGGGCTGGTTCATCCGGGCGGAATTGTCCAGACCCAGCACATCCTGAAGGGGCAGGATGCAGATATTGGCCGCAGATGCCATAGCCATCCGGTTGATGGAACGATAGAAGCTTTCATCGGGGGTATGGTTATCATCCAGGTAATCCCGAAGCAACTGCTTTTCCTTCTTCTTCAGGCCCTTCCACCAGCCGGCAATGGTCTCATTGTCATGGGTACCGGTGTAGACCACGCAGTTGCGGTCATAGTTGTGAGGCAGGTAGTCGTTGGTCTTGCCCAGATCGTTTACATCAAAGCCGAACTGGATCACCTTCATATTGGGGAAACCGGAGTCCTTCACCAACTTCCGGACCGTGTCAGTCATGTGGCCCAGATCTTCGGCAATCAGCTGCTTTTCACCCAGACGCTCCTTCACGGTATTGAACAGGCTCATGCCGGGACCGGGCTCCCAGTGACCATCCTTAGCAGTTTTTGCGCCATAGGGAATGGAGAAATATTCATCCATGCCCCGGAAGTGGTCGATCCGGACGGCATCGTACAGCCGGAAGCTCTGGTACAGCCGGGAAACCCACCAGTCATAGCCGGTCTGTTTGTGGTAATCCCAACGGTACAGGGGGTTGCCCCAGACCTGACCATCAGCAGAGAAGGCATCGGGGGGGCAGCCGGCGATGGCAGTGGGCGTATTGCTCTCATCCAGCTGGAACAGCTCCGGATGGGCCCAGACATCGGAAGAATCCAGAGACACATAAATCGGCATGTCACCAATGATCTGGATTCCCTTTTCATTGGCATAGTCCTTCAGCTTCAGCCACTGCCGGAAGAATGTAAACTGCAGATACTGCTGGAATTCAACATCAAAATACAGCTTTTCCCGGTAGTAATCCAGAGCAAAGCCCCAGTGCAGCCGGATATCCTGAGGCCATTCGGTCCAGCAGACACCGCCGAAGAAATCCTTCAGGGCCATAAACAGGGCATAATCCTGAAGCCACCAGTTGTTGTCCTTCAGGAATTTCTGATACTCCGGGTTTTGGCTGATATTGCTGCGCTCGTAGGCCTTGTGCAGCAGTGCCAGCCGGTTCTCATAGAGTTTGTCATAATTCACTCTGGCAGGGTCTTCACCAAAATCCAGAGCATCGCACTCCTTGCGGGACAGAACACCCTCTTTGATAAGGGTCTCCAGAGAAATCATGTAGGGGTTGCCTGCAAAGGCAGAGTAGGACTGATAGGGGGAATCGTCGGAAGGGCCGTAGCAGGTAGGGCCAAGGGGCAGGATCTGCCACCAGGTCTGACCGGCCTTTGCCAGCCAGTCCACAAAATCATAGGCTTCCTTGGAAAAACAGCCAATACCGTATTTGGAAGGCAGGCTGGTGACAGAAAGCAATACGCCGGAACTTCTGCTCATGGAAAAATCTCCTTTATATTTGCACTGACCTCCGCCGCAGCGGATAATCGATCTTTTGTTATCATATCACACAGAGCTTTCCTGTGCAAGTAGTTTTCCGCCGCAGGGACCTCTCCTGCTTTTTACAGGATCCCCAGTTCCTTCAGTCTGGCCATAAACTCAGCAATGTCTGCCGCTGCTTCTTCAGCAGACACATCATACTCTGCCAATACGGCTCTGCAGATCTCCGCTTCATTTTCTGCCTGCGGCAGGATATCCCAGATGAAGGTACCCAGTTCGTTCAGCACGAACAGGCCGTTGGAATCGTACACCGTCTTTCCCACAGGAACCAGGATGGTGTCCCCTGCGATGTCCCGCTTGATCAGTTCCTTCTTGATCTTCATTTTGCTTTCCTTTCTTCATAGGCCCGTCGGGTGTATTCCACGATCTCCTCTGCCCGCTTGCACACATACTCCGGAACCCCGTCAAAACGACCCGTCTCCGTGAAGTACACCGCTGCACAGGCGCCGCAGAAATCCTTATACCTGCAGCTGACGCATTTTCCCGGGGTCTTTATCTTTTCCGTCTCCTTCCGGATGGTTTCCCAGGCTGCATCGAAGCCCAGTTCCATCACATTCACTTCCGGCCTGGTCATCATCCCGCAGGGCAGCATCCGTCCGTCCCAGGTCATCCAGAAGCTGGTGCTTCCCGCACGGCACCGGACGCCCTCTCCCGCTTCCACCGGGCAGCCATCACTTTCAATGGCTTCCAGCTTCATCATGGCCTCTGCACGTTTTTCAAATTCTTCCGGGGTGAACCGCAGAAGATCCCACGCCACACTGTATCGGGCCGATTCTCTGCAGCCCAGACGGTTGCCGCAGCCGTACTGATCCCCATTGACACGGACAGAGGGGTACATGTAACTCGATGCCCTCACATTCACATCCAGCTCCACCGCATCTGCATAGATCTGCGGCAGATCCGCCTTGTTATAGGGTGTAATGGACAGATTCAGACTCACATCCACACCTGCTTTTCTCAGGGCACGGATGTTCTCCTTCACCTGATCGTAGGCAGAGATGCCGCACATATTCCGGTAGGTTTCATTGCTGCCGCCGTAGAGAGATATATTAAACCGGAAGGGCGGGTTCTCCAGGAAGCGCTCCAGAATTTCTCCCTTCAGCATGGAACCGTTGGAATTGATGGAAATCAGAAGACCCATTTCCCGCATACCGTCATAGATCTCAAAGAAGTCCTTCCGCACCAGTGGTTCGCCTCCGGTAAGGAGGACGAAGACCATGCCCTTGTCTCTGGCAGCTTTGGCGATATCCAGCCACTGCTTTGCCGTCAGCTCCTGCTTTCCGCAGGAACGAAGCTGTGCATCCGTCATGTGGACATAGCACATGGGGCAATTGAAGTTGCACCGGGCAGTCAGTTCGAAATTTCCGGCGATGGGCAGGCCCAGCCGGCGGCCCTTGCTGTGAAGGTAGGTGGATACATAGGGCTCGGTACTGGTCTTTTTCACAGGATCTCCTCCTTTTTCAGCATTTCCTCCAGGATACGGACGGCATCCGCATCCGGGGTGCAGGGCATGTAAAACACCGGGATCTCCGCCGCCGTTTTCTGCACCAGGGCAGACACCAGTTCCATGTCCTGCCGGTCCCAGGTATTGACGCTGATGCCCTCCCAGATCTTGGAGAAGGCCTCATAGCCCCGGAGCTTTCGGATGGTTGTTTTGGGTGCCTGGGCCAGATAGACGATGGCCGAGAGCGGCAGGCTCCGGTTTTTGCAATAGCTGGAACTGCCGCTGAAGGGGATGCCCTCTGCCAGAAGGGTGCCCTCAGAAAGCCGGACCGCCGCCCGGTCGCCGTTGATGATCTCCGCGCCCCGGTACCGGCGCCAAAGCTCCGCCTGGGTGGACTTGCCCGTTTCTGACGGTGCTGTGAACAGAATGGCTTTCCCCCGGTATTCCACAAAGGCACAGTGGAAAACAAAGCCGTGATTCCGGGCTATGAGATGCTCCACCCCCATGGATTCCAGAACGGTCTTCACGCCGATGGTTCCGGAGTAGGCATTTCGTCTGGCCAGAACAGAGTGTTCCCGTTCCTGGTGCTCCACCCGAATATAAGGCAGACTTCCACCGATATCTCGGATCCGTTTGTCATCCGCGGCATAGATCCGGATGTTCGGGCCACCGCTGAGAAGCGTCCCCTGCGGTTCCGAAAACTCATCTGCAAAGCCAAAGCAAAACCGGTGGGGTGCAGATACAGCCTCCACCCGGAATTCTGACAGTCGCTGGTCATCGGTGTAGCATATCGCTTCCGGCATCTCCACTGAAAATTCCAGTCCGGCGAACCGGTAATACTTTCTCTGCATCATTGGCTGATGGTGACGAACAGGATCCGGCTGCCTGTATCGGATGCGTGGCGTGTCATGACCTGACGCAGCTCCCCGGCCTTCAGGCCTCCTTCGATGGTGACCTGATAGGTAATGCCGCCGTAGAGCAGATCCTCTGCCGCATTCTTATAATACACCTTGATGGTGCCGGAAATATCCTCTTCCAAAAGATTGGTCACATTCAGGGCGCCATCGATGATCTGGATCTTCAGTTTATCCTCATGGAGGCTGACAGGCTCCTGGAAGTAAGCGACATTTTCCACCATGGGAAGAACGGCATCATAATCGGTTTCCCCGTTCCACTCCATCCGGTTCTGCTCCAGCAGGACCATGGTCTCCCCGGCAGGGAGGGTGGTGATCTGGAACCAGGCGGGGGTATCCCCCAGATCCAGGATGATCTTTGCATACTGGATATCCTGATCGCCGCTGTTTTTCACCACCAGCATCAGGATATTGGACAGGACTTCATCACTTCCGTCCTCCATATAAAGGCCGGTATAGGGGCCGATGTCTGTGACAAAGAGGCCATAGCCCAGATTGACGCTGCCCTCCGGCACATCCATGGTCTGCTGCACAGTCTCCAGGGCAGCCATCTGTGATGCATCAGGTGTTGTCTGCTTCGGATCATTGTCTCCCCGTTTTGCACTGTAGAGCAGCAGAGCCATGCAGGCCGCCAGCAGCACCAGAATAACAGCGATCATGCCGCCCATGGGGCGTTTCCGGGGCTGGGCGGAAGCATATTTTCCGCCTTTGTTTTTACGTTTACTCATGGTAATTTACCTCAAATAGGATGAAAGCCGCGCCACGAAGGGCGCGGCTTTCTTGGGGTTTGTGGTTAGGAGTTGAAGAGATCGCTTGTATCCACAGGAACATGGTAGCAGACGCCATTGGCACCATCCTCATTTTTTGTCGTACAGGCGCCAATATCTGTGGTAAATACATTTTTGTTCTCTCGCTCATCATAAAAAGCGCAGACATACTTTACACTGTTATTAATAATGAAAAAGCAGTTGCCTGCAATATTTGTACTCAGCGCAAAGCTTTCATAGGCAATCTCGGGCTTGGAATAGGATTTTTTCATATTCTCTTCCTCCTTTAGCGGAACCAGCCGCCGAAGATGTTTTCCAGAACATGCTTGACTACCTTGGTCACCGTCTTCACAACGGTCTGGACGATGGTGCCGATGGGGTTGTTGCCGGTTCCGGGTTTGGTTTCTTCGGGGACAGTTTCCTCGGGTTCGGTGGTTTCGGGAACCGTAGGTTCAGGCTCGGTGGTTTCGGGCACTGTTACTTCGGGTTCGGTGGCATCGGGCTCTTCCTCACCACCCTGAGTGGGGGCATTCAGAGAACGCAGGGTCAGGGTCGCTGCGGCAGGAGTCATGTACAGATAGGTCTCGTTGGCAGGGATCACGCCCTCGTCACCAAGTTCACTTGCAGGAGCAATACCGTTCTCGGTATTCTCCTCTCCGGTGGTCACAGCGCCATTGGGGTTGGAGGTATAGGTGGACTTGATGTTGGTCAGGGAGATAATGCCGCTGCTGCCAGAGTTTTTGATCACAATGATATTGTTTCTCCAGCCGGTGATATCGTAGTACATATCCGTGGTGGTATTGACAGAGCCTTCCTTCTCATTGAATACGGTACCCTTGCTGACAGTACCCTGATCGCTGACAATATCGCTCTTGGCAATATTGCTGATCTTGTAGGTCACAGCTTCACCATTGGCACTCTTGATACCAAGGTGTACCCTGGCAATATTCTCAGGAGTCTCCAGCAGGAAGGCCACGCTCTGACCTGCATCCAGGTAGACCTCATTATTGGGACCGTAGCTGATGTAATCCCGAATCTGGGCATCGCCGATCTCGTCATCGCCATCGATAAAGACGAGGCCTTCAATTTTCGTCTCTGTACTTTCATTACCCAGTGTATTCGCAGTAATGATCTTATCGCGCAGCTCGATGTAGCTGGGCCAGCCTTCGCTGTCAGCCACATAGGCATCCTGGATCACCTGGTTGCCTGCTCCGTCGTTGGCGGGGTCATAGATCCGGATGGCATCCAGATAGAAGTCGTAGTCTGTACTGCCTTCCACATTGTCGTATCTGGTGTTATAACTTGCTGTAATAACAGCCTTGTACTTACCATAGGTCAGATCATTCACCTGCATAACAGGGATCTGATACAGGCTGTTATCTGCATTGGGATCAACAACCCACACATACTCAATGCCAGGAACTTCTGTGCCGACCTCAGGATTTTCAGGCTTCTCGGCCTTGGATTCTGCGGTTCCCCCAGCGGCTTTTTCGCCTAGGTACCGAAGCCACTGATTCTCATACACAGGCTCATCCACTGTGCCAACATTGACGGTTTCATACTTATACGTTACATTGTAAAGCCCCTTGGTATAACCGTAGTAGGTATCAACCAGACGGCTCACAAGCAATTCATCACTTTCGTTATACACATCCACATAAATGGAACCGGTAGCATTGCTGGTCAGTGCAATAACATCAAAGCCGGTGCCCTTGAATTCGAATGTAGCCGTACCCTTGTTGTCGTAGTCCACATTGGCCTTCATGGCGGAGCCCAGGGAGTAGGTAGACATGGGTATATTTACGGAATCAAATCCGTAGATATTGTTGGCATCCGTCAGGGCGTACTGACCGGGACGGTCTTCAGCCTGAACGCCATCCATCGTTTCGCCTGCTATATTCCACACCCATTTTTCATTGCTCTTGTCAACCTCCTGCCAGCCACCATTCCAGGTATAACTCTTCAGATTCACAAAGCTATCCTCATAATAGATGGTGGTAGCGGGGATGACAGTAACGGTATCGTAGTAGTAGCCGGCGTTCTCGTTGCCAGTGTACTGGGCGGCGTAGGCGAACTTCTCGTAGGTCTCCATCTGCATACCGTTGGCAGTATTCAGGGTATAACGAACCTTGCCGGTTTCGGTATTGATCTCAGCGGTACCATAGGTGCCAGTGTGGTTATTGCTGAAGCCGGATGCCAGTGCAGCGGTATAGCCGGTCAGATCCGCACTGGTGGCTGCCTGAGCAGCTTCCACAGTGCCAACACCTGCCAGTCTGCCGTTCTCGCCGAACATATCATTGGTCAGAACGGAGATGTCAACGGGCAAACCGTAGTCGATGACTACCGTATCAGGCAGGGCCTGAATCTTCCACACGACTGCGAACCAGACGACGGTGTGGGTATAGTCATAGCCAACCTCATTTACACTCATGTCCTTGGAGTAAGCAGATGCGTCCTCAGGATCATAGTGCACAACATACGTGGTTGCTGTATCCTTCAGAGAAGTAATCGTCCAGCCGCCAGTGGTGTTGGAGTTGACTGTAACCGTGTAGGTTGCGCCGTCGGTAATCTTGCCGTCCTCACCATAAGTAGCATCGAACAGTGTATAACCGTCAGGCAGAACCTTTGCAGCCTCAACCGCATCAATTTCCTCATTGGTATTCAGCAGAACAGTATCGTACACAACGGGGTTGGTCACAGCAATTTTATTTGCAAAGGCGCCAGTCTGACCGGTAGTCTGGTTGTTGATGATGTTGCCGTTTTCGTCAACGAGGTAGAAAGCGTAGGAAACGTTTGCTTCCTTCCAGGGCATAACAGGAGAAACGGTATCCTTGTAGCAGGGGTTATGCAGATAGTTGTCGTAGTACAGGGTAGCATACTCGTTGGTGGGGTAGGAGCCTGCCTCACGGGTGCCTTCCATGGAACCATCCAGGTAGACATAATACCGCATAGCCAGCTCGGAAGTCTGGACAGTACCCATCTTCCAGTAGAAGGTCTCGGAGGGCAATACATTGGTGGATCCGGTAGTTGTTCCGTCCGCCTTGGTACCGGTGGGGATGGACACACCCTCAACGGCAACTGCGGTAGCATTGGTATTGTACCAGAAGGACTGGGCGCAGATAACACCATCGATCAAAATGTTGCCGCTCTTTTTGTCGGAGTAAGCCACGGTGCCGTCAGTATTGAAGGTAACGGTTTCCAGAACCGTATAAGTTCCCTTACGGTCGCCGATCTTGTCTTCGGTGATCACACCATCCAGATAGTCCTGGCGGGTGTAGATATCATAGGACAGGATTTCGATCTTGGGGGTAATAGACTTGCTGGTGGTACTGGTACCATCAACGACAGAGTAATTGCTGACAGCCATCTGCAGGTTGTAGTCATCGCCCATCTGATCAACATAGCGGGCGTTGTAGGCTGCGTAGGCGATCTCGGAGCCGATGGCATCGAATGCATTGGCCAGTTCATCAGCCGTGGTAACCTTGTAGTAGTACTGGGTAGTACCGGTCTGCTCGGATGCCAGGGATGCAATGGACTTGTCCATGCTTACCTCTGTGACGTTGGTATCCGCCTGTGCGTCGAAGGAGATGGAGAACATCTTTGCGCCCAGACCGGAAACCATGTACATATTGTCTTCATTGGTTTCAGCTGCCCAGTAGGCATCCTGCTTGCGGATAACCTCATAGGTTTCACTGGGATCACCCTTGATGGCGTTGGCCATTCGGTGCTCGTTGCGCATGCCGTCACCGTTGTGGTCAACTTCATCGTAATAGTAGGCGTGGGTCGTACAATTCAGGTTGGTGGTAGTCAGCTGGTTTGCGGTCCATGCACCGGTGATCCAGTTATTCCACAGAGAAGATGCACCCTGAGAATGGTAGTAGTTCCACTGCATGGCTGCGCCGTCGGACATGAAGATGACATACAGGTCACGCTCTTCGCTGCCGTTTGCCTGCTTGATGGCATAGCCAAGCTGATAGATGGCATCCATGGCATAGTCATAGTTGGTACCGGAGGCGTAATTCAGGGTGTAGCTGTTTGCCAGATCTGCGGCATCGATAAATGCACCTGCACCGAGGGTACCGTCACCGGTATAGACCTTTGCTTCACTGTCTGCAGCATAGGAAATATCGTCAGACATGGTATCGGCGCCATCCCGGGCATAGGCACCGGAGGAGAAGAAACCATTGAAGTCGGCAATGGCAACACGCAGGTCCATCAATGCGCCGTCATCACCGGGGGTCTTGAACTGCTTGATCATTTCCACCAAAGACTCTTCCAGAACCTTAGCACGGGTCTTGGAGGAGCCGGTGACGGTGTGGCTGGTCATGGAGGAGGAAGTATCCAACATAACGATGACGTCGGCGCCCTTCTTGATGGGCACGCCGGAGGCGGAGACTTCCACCTGTGCGATACCGGAGGACTGGAAATCGATGCCGGTACCGGTCTTGTTGACCTTGATAGAGCCTTCGTTGGGATACTCGGGATAGTTATTGACTGCACCGGGTTCCTTGGCATTGACTACCACTTCCACAGTGCCCAGAACCTCGCCGTTGTAGCTGATCTGAACCCAGTAGGAACCGGGAACGTTGCCGTTGAACTTGTTCAGCCAGGTCCAGGTCAGAGCGCTGTCCTCCAGTTCTGTGGGGTTGGATCCATCAGCACTGCTGGAGAGATAGCCGGTAATGCCCGCCTTGACCGTATTCATGGCTGTGGTGGCAGACTTGCCGTTGGGCAGGGTATAGACCGTGTTGCCCTCAAGATGGGCATAGATGGAGCCGCCGGGAGTACCGCCGGTGGTACCGGTGTACTTGTAAAGACGGACGCTAACAGCTGTATAGTTGCTCTCCTCGCTGACGGTGAATCTGCTGCCGTTATAATACAAGGTACGCTTAGTGCCTTCATTATCATACAAGCAATAGGTACCATCACCATTGTTAATTACACCGTCCATATAGGAAGCAGACTTCTCGCCAAGATAGATGTAATAGCCAGACTGATGCAGACCATAGCTGCCTCTGGTAAAACCATAGGTGCTGTTCCAATAATACTCGTAATCACGGGTCGTGGTGGTCACAGTTTTACCATCAGAGGAAATATTGACGGATTCAGCCGTAGAAGCCGAAGTGCCACTGGTGTGCAGAGCAAGCGCCTGGGTCTCTGCCACAATGATGTATTTATTACTGGAGCCAGCATCAATGCCGTCGGTATCCAGGGTATAGGTATAGCTGCCACCGGTGGCTTCGGTTTCACCGACGTAAGTCCAGCCATCCTTAATGCCGGTTTCATATTCGACGTTGACTCTCACTTCGACATCCGCCAGCTTGATGCCGTCCTTGCTGATGCGCAGGGTGTAGGGGCCAATGTTCTTGCCATCGTAGGTATCGACCCAGGTCCAGGACACATCATCATCGCTGATTGCGGTCTTGTCAGTGCCTTCGGCATTGGAGGCAGTGTAAACGGTAACCTTTTCCTTCACTGCTGCCACAGCATCCTCAGCAGAGGTGTTCATTGCCACTTCGTACTCAGGTTCGCTTTCAACAATGTAGTAGGTGGTGGTCGCAGGAACGATGACCTCGGCGGTGCCCAGAACGGTGCCATTGTAGGAAATGGTCACAGCATAGTCACCGGGAGTATTGGAATTATAGTTGGGATCCAGAGTCCAGGTCACAACACCGTCATCAGCAGTCTGTTCGTCGCTGTAGTCCGCAGCGGTGGCATACTTGATGGTGATACCATTCTTGACAGCAGCCAACGCATCAGCAGCAGAGGTGCCGGGAGTGACAGTATAGCTCAGGTCGCCTTCCAGCTTGCCGTAGAGGCCGCCATCACCCGGGATGGTGCTGTCATAGGCAAACAGGTAGACAGAATATGTTGTACTGGAGTAACTATTTACCCGGGTACCTGTCCAGCCATTATTATACCTTACAAAATACTTTCTTCTATTATTGTCTGTTCTATAAATCTGATATTCGCCATTACCCTCATTCCCAATGGTCATATTAGAACTACTGGTATTCAGAGACAGCCTGCCATCGTTGGGGTATACATAGCGACCCTGGTTCGCAAATGCGCTGCTGCTGGTTCCATTGGAAGCCCAGCTGATAGCAGTGTCATCAGCAACGGTAATCGTTCCGTTGCTGATGGTCACCTGTGTGCGGCCAACCGAACCATTGTTGTTGGTCAAAACATAGGCGATACCATTGCTACTGGTATTGACAATCAGGTACTTGGTATTCGCATTGACGCCATCGGTATCCAGAACAAATTTGATGCCGCCGGACTCAGGTTCAGTGATGGTGGTCCAGCCATCACCGCTTGTTTCAACGTCATCCTCAACATCGGGAGTCACGCCGACAGAGCCGCCGGTGGTGCCGCCCTCGGTATCCCCGCTGTCTTCACCGGAATCGGAATTCAGCAGAGAGATGGTCTGGGGAGAGGCATACTCCTTGGTGTTATAGGCCAGGCCCAGAGAGCTTGCGGTGATAGAAGTATTGTTGTAATAGCCGTCACGGCCTTTGGAACTCAGGTTATACACGCTGTCGGCGCTGTAGCGCTCCACCTTGACTTCGGTGCCGGTGATGGCAAAGACAGTCATGGTCAGCTTGCTGTCATCGCGCTCATTGATGTTATAGCCGGTTTCGTTGTAGTAACCGGTATAGCCGGCATTCATGTAGGTGAAGTTCAGAGTCTCGGTGGTATACTTGGTATTGTCAGCGGGGTCCGCAATATACAGGGTATCACCCTCTGCGCGGTAGATGGCTTCACCGCCCAGATAGTTGTCACAGCCGTAAGCATGGTCGTGGCCGTGCAGGAAGATGATGTTCAGACCGTCTTCGCCGGCGGCATTCAGAACATCAAACAGGTACTTGGCATACTTGCCGTCGCCCTGAACCTGGGTACGGGGGCTGTAGTGCAGGGGCAGGTGGGAGACCACAAAAATGGGGGCAGTGTAGTCTTCCGCAATCTTGGCATCCAGCCATGTCTTCATAGTGTTTGCCAGGCCCTGAATACCGGTAGCGGAGCCGCCGCCGTTGGGATAGTCATCCTCGTTCAGCACATAGGCAGCGTAATTGCCAAAGTCATGGCCTCCGGTTTTATCGATACGGGAATCCATGTTGTCATGGTTGCCCTGCACCAGGATGGTATTGTCATTGTTGACATCGGAATACACTGCCTGAACAGTTTCCATCAGGGAGGTGATGCCGTTGCCAACCTTGGTGGCATTGTTATGGTCGGTGCCGTCGTAGTCACCCACAAACAGCATGCCGTCCATTCTGGCGTACTCCTGGCTGATCTGGGCCAGAATGTTGGTGACATTTTCCGCACTGTTCACGTGCAAGTCAGAGCCGTCGTTGTTGCCCTCCTGATAGTCGCCGCCAGCCAGGACATAGGTGGTGTTTTCATCGGCATAGCCGGTGATCTCATCCTCATCCAGGAACACGGTGACATGGCAGGTGTCGCTGAATTCACCGGCGGTTGCGGTAATGTCAGCTTCGCCGATCATGCCAAAATTCAGCAGACCGTCTTCATCGAAGAAGGCCACGTCTTCATTGGAGGAAGTCCAGGTGACAGTCTTGTCGGTGGCATCCTCGGGGGTGACAGTGGCAGTCAGGGTGACAGGCAGAGTACCCACCGGCACTTCCAGCTCATGCACATCCAGAGTGATGCCGGTGACGGCCACAGCTGCATCCTCTTCCTCGGAATCCTCAACATCCTCGGAAGGATCCGTTGCATCCTCATCCTCGGAAGGGTCAGTTGCGTCCTCGCCCTCGGATGGGTCAGTTGCGTCCTCGCCCTCGGATGGGTCAGTTGCATCCTCACCCTCGGAAGGGTCAGTTGCGTCCTCGCCCTCGGAAGGGTCGGTTGCATCCTCGCCCTCAGAAGGGTCGGTTGCATCCTCATCCTCGGAAGGATCGGTTGCATCCTCATCCTCGGAAGGATCGGTTGCATCCTCATCCTCGGAAGGAACATTCTCATTACCCTCAGCAGGATCGTCATCCTCAGAGAGTGCATTGCCGGAAATCCCGTCGGACACGCCGATTTCTGCGGTCTCGGAGATCTCACTGATGATGGCTTCTTCATTTGCAAGTGCGTTTACGGGCATGACGCCGACCAGCATCACAACGCACAGAAGCATAGCAAGCCATCTTCTCATTTCCTTCATTCTTATACCTCCTTGAATCTCTTCAAGTTATTTCATAATCAGGCACATTGCCCCAAAATGGGTGCACTACACCTAACTATAACATTGTACCCTATATTGTATAATGTCATGTTGCAATTGTCAATAACGCATTGGACCGGACCCCAACAAAAATATCCGGAGATGCCTCCTTTTGAAAGCATCTCCGGATCAGTTTATTTTTTCTGCTTTCCGTAACCGTAGCCATAGCCGTAACCATAGCCATAGTTATAGCTGTAGCCACCGTAGCCGTAGCCATAGCCGCTGGCAATGCCCTTGCGGATATTGTTGAACACGCAGCCGATCATGGGCAGCCTGCAGTCGTTCAGACGCTGAATACCATCCACGATCTGATCCCGTCCGGCATAGTCCTGACGCACTACCATCAGGCCCGCCTCCGCCAGCTCTGCCACCTCCGCCGCATCCGCCAGCAGCGAACAGGGGGTGGTATCCAGAATGACATAGTCATACAGATTTCTGGCAGCCTTCACCAGCCGGTCCATGCTGCGCTCGGACAGCAGGGAGGAATGCTCCGCATTGTTTCCGGAGCCGCCGGAAATGATGAACAGATTTTCCACCTCTGTCGCCTGAATGGCTTCCACGGCAGTCATGGTGCCCTGCAGGCACTCCACAAGGCTCCGGGAATCATCCAGCGGATGCTCTTTGGAGGACAGGGTCCTTGCCACAGAGGGATTTCGCAGATCGCAGTCGATCAGCAGCACCTTTTTTCCTGTCTGCGCCAGAGAAACCGCCAGATTGATGGAAATGGTGGTCTTACCCTCGCCAGGGATGGCGCTGGATACCAGCAGGATCTTTTTCCCCTGTTCCTCCATAGCCTTTTCCACCCGCAGCCGCATCAGTCGGATGGCCTCCCGGAAGCCGGAATTCCGGCGGATCCGGTGTACCAGCGGATAGGGCATCTGCCGGGTGTTCTTTACGCTGATGATCTCGCCCAGGCAGGGAATATTCAGTATCTTCTTCAGTTCGGTCTCATTGTGAACGGTGTTCTTCAGCAGGACCATGGCGGCAATGATCGCACACCAGGCCAGACCGCCCAGAATTCCGCCCCGGATCAGCCAGTATCTGCTGTTAAAGGAGGTCGCCGGTGTCTCGGGCACACCGCTTTCATCCAGCAAAACCAGCACGGTGGAGCCAACCACAAATTCCGACACCTGGGGATAGCACTCCATCACCGCAGTCAGCACATCATAGGCCCGCTGGGGATCCGGGTCCCGCACCTTCAGCGTCAGGATACTGGACTGGGCCGAAGCGGAAACCGACATCGCCGGCAGGGAACTGATGCCCAGCTTCTGAGAAACGGCATTTTTCATCAGATCACTGCTGAGGATCGAAGGGAAGGTATCCGCCATGACCTGCGCTGTCTTTTCATTATAACTGCTGACGCTGGCATAAAGGGGATTGGCCACCCGGACCGTAAAGGAAGCGTATGCTTCATAGTTTTCCTGATAGGAGCGGTGCTTCAGGAACCAGGTGCCCAGGCCAAAAACCAGGATCAGCACCAGACCAAAGGCCCACAGCCGCTTCGCCTGCCGCAGAAAATCTTCCAGCAGAATAATCAGGTCCAGCTCCTGTTGTTCTTTTTCTTCGTTTTCCATAACCGCAGCCTTTCTTTATTTTGGGGTTTTGCCGTAGCCGTACTTATCGTAGGAGCCATACTTCCGGTAGCCGCCGTAGCGGTAATCGTAGCCATAGCCCCCGGTGGATGTAAACCGGCTGGAATAGACATTGTTCAGCACGCAGCCCAGCAGCTTTGCCCGCTGGCCTTCCAGGGCGCCGATAGCCTTGTTCAGGGCAGGCGTCACCGCCGCATTCTGACGGACCACCAGCAGGCAGGCATCTGCCAGACCGGTCATACCCTCAGCATCAGAGGCAGCTGTCATGGGAGGCAGATCCAGAATGACGAAATCGTAATTCTCTCTTGCCCAGTCCAGCAGACGGTTCATCCGCTGGGAGGTGATCAGTTCACTGGTTTTCCGGTCTCCCCGCCGGGCAAGCAGCAGATCCAGATTGGTGTCCCCATATTTCAGGATGGCTTCCGATGTGTTTGCCTCACCCGTAAGGACTTCCCGGATGCCTGCGCCGAACTTCTTCTGCTCCAGCACCAGATGGCAGGCAGGCTTGCGCAGGTCACAGTCGATCAGCAGCACCCGAGGGTACTTCTGCGCCATGGCCAGAGCCATATTCACGGCGATGGTGGACTTGCCTTCGTTTTCCAGAAGGCTGGTAACCATCAGCACTTTTCTGCCGCCCATGTGCTGCTCCACCCGGCGGCGGAGTTTCCGGAAGGTCTCCACAAACCGGAAACCAACAACGGGATTGTCGATCAGCAGGCTGCTCTTCTTTCGCCGGATGCGGGATACCAGGGTTTTATATTTGTTTTCGTGGGGGATCTCTCCCAGATAGCTGCAGTCCAGTTTTTCCCTGGCCTCGTAGCTGCTGCGCACCGCATTGCGCCGCAGAGACAAAAAGGCCAGTCCGGCTGCGGTCAGCAGTGCTGCGATCACGGCCATTTTTTTCATCTGACCCACCGGATTCACGGAATTGGACGGGCCGGAAGGAACGGCAGGATACTGCAGCACTTCGATGACGATGCCGTCGATAAAGGAATAGGTCAGTTCCTCGTGCCTGTCAATGATGGTCTGGGCCGTCAGGAAGGCTGTCCGGGGATCGGGAGAAGTCACGGTCATGGTGATCAGATTGGTATTGGGGATCACCGCCGTGGAAACAGAGGCATCCAGCCAGGTCACGCCCATAGTCTCCATGATGCTCTTTCTCATAATGGAGCTGTTCAGCAGTTCCGTGAACAAGCTTGCCACACTGCTGGTAGATGACAGATTGGAATAAACCGTGGTGGAGCTGCCCTGTGTCGTAACCACAAAGGTCGTATTGGTTTTGTAGACCGGTTTATAGGACAGGTCTGTGGAAATATATGCGCCCACGCCCACTGCCACAACTGCCAGCACGATGACCAGCCACCGTTTCAGCACATCCTGCAGAAGGACAATGGGGTCAAAGGGCAGAAGGCCGCCCGCTGTGTGCATTTCTTTCGTATTATCCATTGAGTTTTCCTTCCACTACAACAATCAGTTTGGAATAGCCGACATATTTCCAGGTCCGCTCCGGATCCCGCTCATCGTACTCCGTATAGGTCACCCGGTATTTTACCGAATAGACACCTGGGATCCGGGTATGGACGTTTCCGGTGATCTTGACGCTGTAATCCTCCGGCAAACCATATTTCAGATTCACCTCGTCTCCCATCAGATGGAAGGTGTCCAGATATGCCTCCGGTTCAAACTCCGCACCCTTTTCCAGATACACCAGATACTCTGACAGTGTCAGCTCCGCCTCGTACATGCCGGCGTTGTAAACCTCCACCGGGAAGGTCTGGCTGATAGTCTCGCCCAGGGAATTGGTCACCTGGAATTTTACATTGTGTGTACCGGTCCCGGCAATGGAATCCTCGTCCAGAGAAGCTGCCCGAACCCGGTGCTGGATATCACCGTCGATCAGATCTGTGGCTCCCACATTGCCCAGCACATCAAAGCTGGAGCCTGCGGGATACAGCAGCGGCCCGGACAGGGTAAACCGGGGACTTTCATAGTCCGTGTACTTCGCTTCCCGCTGGGCACGGACCACATTGCCCGCGCTGTCAAAAGCTGCATATTTCACCAGCAGATGGCCTTCGCTGTCCTGAAGGCTTACATTTTCCACCACCAGGGAGCCGGTAACATCACCATCCCGATCATCTGCAGCCGTAACGCCCTGCAGCAGCATATCTCTGGAATCAAAAACAGAGAGCTCCGGGATCTGCTCTTCCAGATGGATCTCCGGCGGAACGTTGTCTGCCCGGTAGTGCGCAAGGACCTCATATCCGCAGAACACTGCAGCGCATACCAGGATCAGCAGTACAATGAGCCAGTTTTGTCTTTTCATGATACTTCGCCTTCTTTATCAGAACCACTCCGGAGTAACCGGAGGAATGTCTTCGTTTTTGATGATTTTTCCGGGATTTTCCACCATCAGCTTTCTGGTGCACAGGGTCGAAATATCCCGGGACGCCTGCCTCCAGACATCATCCAGTCTGGGGGTACGCATACGGGCAGAATGGGAATCGCTGGCAATGGCAGAGGCAAAACCCCGGTCCACCAGCTCCCAGGACAGCTCCCGGATCTGGCCGCCAAATCGGCCCAATAGGCTGCCCCGGTTTATCTGCAGCAGGCAGCCCATGCGATGCCACAGATTCATCAGCTCCGGATTGCGCTGTACAAATACATACCGCTCCGGATGGGCTACCACAGGGCGATAGCCCGCTTTGCAGATGCTGTACAGGATCCAGGTTTCCTCTTTCCCGTCTCCCTGAAAGGGAAATTCTATCAGAGGATACCGGGAGCCGTTGATAGTAAACAGCTTTCGCTCCTGCAGAAGCTTCGCCGTATCCGGCTGACCCAGAATTTCCATACCGAGAAACAGCCGCAGCGGAATTTCATTTTCCTGCAGGGCCCGCCGCAGGTATTTCCATGCCAGATAGACCTCCCGGGTCCGGTCTTCCGCGCAGTGGGGCGTTGCCACCATGACCCGGATCCCGCTGTCCACAGCCATTCGGGCCATGGCAAGGGATTCCCCCAGGCTCCGGGCACCGTCATCCAGTTCCGGCAGGATATGGCTGTGCAGATCAATCATGTGTTACGCTCCATTACTTTATCAGTCGCTTCAGGCAGGCATAGCCTTTCCTGACCGCCGGGCGCACAGGCACCATGCGGATCCAGATTTTCTCAAAAAACTCCCACCAGAAGCTTCCCTTCTGCAGCCGCCTTCCCTTTCGGTACACGGCTGTGACGACTGCCTTCACCTGATCCCGGCGGATGCCGGATTCCAGCAGGGTTTGATTGTCTCCCACCATTGTGAAGGTATCCCCCTCTGTCCGGAAGATCCGATGGAGGATATAGGCACCGCTGTCCCGGCGGTACAGCACCATGTCTCCCCGCTTCAGAGGGCGGCAAACTTTGGACAGGTATACCGTATCCCGCCTGTGCACCAGAAAGGGTGTCATGCTGCTGCCGCTAACCACCAGCGGAACAGCATCCGTTTCCTCCAGCAGCGCCAGCAGCGGCTCCATCAGCTGCTCCGGTTCCAGAACTTTAACCTTATACCCCATCCGTTACCTCCGTTACCCGGCGACGGTGGATCTCATAGGTACGGCTGCAGAACCGGGCGCTTTCGGGCCGGTGGGTCACCAGAATACAGGTATGCAGCAGACCGCTCTGCCGCAGATTATTCAGAAGCTGCCGTTCTGTATTGATATCCAGACCGGAGGTGGCTTCATCCAGCAGCAGAACCGGCGCTTTTCTCAGCAGCGCCCGGGCAATGGCCAGACGCTGGGCCTGACCCTCGGAAATACCCCGGCCGCCGGCTCCCAATCTGTGTTCCAGTCCCTCCGGGAACCGGCTGACGAAGTCCCAGGCACAGGCGATCTTCAGCACTTCCTCCAGTTCTTCGTCATCAGCTTCCGGACGGACAAGCCGCAGATTCTCGGCAATGGTGCCGGAAAACACGCTGTTGCCCTGAGGCACATAGGCAAATACGCTGCGAGTGCCTGCGGTTATGAAATAGTTGGTTCCGGAGCCGCCGGTAAGGGCAACCTTTCCGGAATTTGGCTCCACCAGTCCCAGCAACAGCCGCAGCAGGGTGGTCTTTCCTTCACCGGAAGGACCGATGATGGCGATCAGGTCGCCATGGCGGGCAGTAAAGTCAAACGGTTCCAGAACCGTGTCCCCATCCCGGTAACGGAAGGAGACCCGCTCCATGACGATATCCAGAGTCTGCTCCCGCTCCAGTCCCGAAGGCGTCACCATTGCTTCCTCAGGAAGCTCCTCCACCGCCAGAATCCGTCCGGCGGAGGTGGTCATGGAGATCAGCTGCTGCGCCAGGGACACCAGTGCAGAAAAAGACCCCCGCAGTGTGGAGGCCAGCTGAAGAAACAGTGTCAGGGAGCCATAGGTAATACTGCCGTTCCAGAGCTGGTACACGCCCCAGGCAAAGCAGGAAGCCGTCACCAGCATCCCCACCAGAGACAAAAAGGAGGACATGCTGATCTGGAATGCGTTGTAGGAAAGATACGCATTAATGTAGGTGCTCTGAAGCTGCTTCATCTCTGACTCAAACCGGTCAGCCAGAGAGAAGGCCTTGATACTGGTGAGATTCCGGAAGGAATCCTCCTGAAAGGACATGACCTCACCCGTCAGTTCCTTCATTTCCAGATTATGACTGCGCAGTCTGTGCATCAGCAGCCGGGACAGCACCAGCATCACCGGCACGCCCATCAGAGCGATCACCGCCATCACAGGATCATAATACAGAATGATACAGAAGGCGCCCAGGAACTTGGCAACAGAGGTCAGCAGTGCAGGAAGAAAATTGATGACACCGTCAGAAACCGTATTCACATCAGCGTTCAGCCGGTTCAGCAGATCGCCGCTGCGGTAAGGTTCCAGTGCCTCCCATCCGGCCCGGAGGATCCGGGTATAGGTTTTATGCTGCATCTCATTGCGGACCCGGACATGGACCTGAGCCCCGATCCGGGAAGATATGCCCTGAAACAGGAGACTTCCCAGCATCATCAGCGCCATAAGCACCGCAGACCGGGCCAGCAGTCCGGAACCGAATCCGGTGACTGCATCGATCAGGTACTTGGAGGCCACACTGGACACCAGCCCCATTGCAGTGCCGGTCAGGCCCAGAAGCACTATGACCAGGATCTTTCCGCGGTACTGCATCATCCGCTGCAGCAGCCAGAGAACTTCCCGCTTCAGCTGTTGGGGATCCTCTTTATGGAGTTGTTTTTTCAGTTTCTGAAAAACGCCCATTTTCTGATTCTCTCAATTCTCCTGGGGAATTTTGCCGGATTTGCCCACAGAACACCATAGTAATCCTTTGTAAAGGATATCATATTGCACCCCCGATGTCAACGCATGGGCATGGAAAAACCGGGACCCAAAAGGGCCCCGGCAATGGATATTCTGCTGTAACCTTTTTATGCTGCAGGAACAGTTCCGCCGTTTTCGATGGACAGGTTGCGCAGCATGGGCAGCAGCATCCAGAGGGTATCCTCCAGCTTGTCCTGGCTCATGCTGGTGGTAATCATGGGCAGGCAGTCGAAGACGATGCTCTGCAGATTTGCCACATACTCGGAACGGACTTCCTTCACGATGGCTTCCACGATCTTCCGCTGGCCGCTGATGGCGCTGATGCCTTCCGCGTCCTCATCGCCCCACATATTCACATACTGCTGTGCCAGAGCGCTGTCCATCTCCTGAACGCCGGCCTTGATCTCCTTCTTGGCAGCCTCGCTGAGATATGCAGCCTCTTCCTCACTCAGTTCGATCTCCACGCTGCCCAGGCGGCCCACCACCTTGGCAAACAGCTTCATATTGATCTCCAGATTGTGATCCACTTCGATCCCGAAGTTATCGTACAGTGTCTGATTCATCAGTTCCATGGCGCCTGCAGTGCCGCCATTGGTGGAGCCCAGGCCGTAAACCGTATTCAGATCGGCTTCGCCGCCGGCATAATTCTTATAGGCAGGAACATCCACCTCGGCCTCTGCGTCCAGAGCCGTCATGGTGATGGTCTTGGTGGCAGTATTCAGGCTGCACAGGATCATGGTGTCCGTCTTCATGACGCCGTCATCCTTTACAGGCTTGCACACCACCAAGTAATTGGTTGCGTTCTTTTCCGCATAGGCAGGCTTTTCCTCGGCAGCTGCAGCCAGCTGTACCTCTTCCACAGCCACAGTCTCGGCGGGCTCCGTATAAACAGGTGCGGCGACCTCAACATGGTTGATGGAATTGAGCATATTGTTCAGATAGATGCCGACACAGCCGGCAGCGCCCAGCACCAGCACAGCCAGAACGCAAACAACAGCCAGAGCAGCCTTTTTGCCGCTGCGGCCATTTGCCTGAACTTTTCTTTCATTTTCCATATGTATCCTCCTCCGCCTTTCCGGCGTATGATTGCTTACCTTATATTATAACACAGGTATTTTCAGATTGCAAACCAAGTTTTTTAGCAACATGGGAGAAATTACGCATCAGCTCATATAGAACATCAGCATGGCATCCCGCATGGCGAAGTAATTGGGAAGCGTGCGCCAGCCATTGATGGGATTATCATAGTAAAATCCCACATACGTATCCGGAAGTGCTTTCAATGTCTCCCGATAATCTGCTTCACTAAAACCAACAATCCATAGATTATCCAGCCAAGTCATTTCCAGAATTGGTGTGATATCGCCACCTGTCTCACTGATATTCAGATCTTTCAGCGCAGTGCATTCCTGTAACGGAGTATAGTCAATATACCTGTCGATCCAGTTGATCTCAAAGAATTCCAGTTTTTTGCAGTTTGTAAGGGGCGTCAAGTCATTGCACACCGTCCAGGAAAGTACTAGATATCGCAGTTCCGGCATAAATGCCGCAAAGTCGATATTGGCGACAATATAGTGGCCAATGTCTATGCTGACCATATCCTCACAGTACCGCAAATTATAGGCATCCAGATCTGTGAACGCGTTATAGTTTATCTGATATTTGGTCGGCATAAAGAAAGTCGCATCCGTCCGGGTCACCAGAGGGCCGCAGCGGACAGTCCATACCGTCTTATATTCCGCCCGGTGTTCCTCCCGGAATTCTGCCATCCGGTCATTATCCAGCCAGGCACCGTACAGCATCAGCTTTTCCGCATTGGGGAAATAAGCCATTGCCGCTTCCACCTCTGCCAGAAGCTGTTCCGTCTGATCAAATTTATCGGGGATGGGATAGTTGTTCCGGAGCCTGCCGGAGCCGGGATTTTCCTCCCGCTTGCCCATGACCTCGCAATCCAAGGCGTAGTCATAGGCTGTCTTTTTTCCCGGTTCCTGCCCATCTTCCAGGGCGATCACCGGGGTCAGGTCGATCTCCGTATCATCACTGTCAAAGGTCAGTCCCATGACCGTTTTCTCCCAGGTGACATCGGTTTCGGGCAGGACTTCCCGGAGCGTCAGCAGTGTCCCGGCTTCCGCCTCTGGCTCCACCAGGTGCAGCTTTTCCAGATCGGATGCCAGCATCAGAAGTCTTGCCCGATCCTCCGTCACGTTTTCAAGGGTCAGTTCCCCGGATACCGTCTGTCCGTTCAGAACAGCATCGGTCTTGATGTCATTTTCTTCGCAGTATTCCGCCAGGGCGGGGATTCCGGCAGTGGCGCCGCCCTCCTTAACCGTCACCCATTCCAGTTCCGTCATGGAGCGCAGCAGCACCAGCTCCACTTCCCCAACATCGGTCAGGGTCAGTTCCCGGCTGTCCTGGGTATATGTATCACCATCAACCGTCAGCGCAAACCGCAGCTTCAGCTCCGGCAGCTTTTCCAAAACAGCGGGCAGGGCAGAAAGATCAGTGCAGCCGGTGATATCCAGGACTTCCAGATTGGAGAAATATCCCTGAAGCGCTGCGAACTCTTCCAGATCTGTTACCACAGCCTCCCGGCTGTCACTGGCCACAGCACCCCCTGACAGGGGCACATCCCAGAGAATCTCGCACTCCGGCAGCACCTGACACACGGTTTCATAGTGCTGCAAGGTGATGTCCTTTCCCCGGAGATCCAGGCTTTCCGCATCCTTGGGATAGGGCCGTCCATCGATCATGTAATTCCGGTCATTGACCACCATCAGGCCCATCAACGCAGCCACCAGTAATACCAGCACCGCAAGCAGGGCTACAATGATCTTTTTCATTCCTTTCAAACAAACATCTCCTTATGCTTTAGACCAGATGTTCTATGCTTTCCTTGTATTTCAGTTTCATATACAGGGACCGAATACCGGGAAGGCGGACGAGAAAGCGACTTATATCAGCAATAATACCTCTGTACCGCTGCTCCCGCCAAAATTTTCCAGGGCTTTCGTTAAATGACTCATACGCAGCTTTTCTGCCTGGCCACAAAAGATCGTAATTTACAAGAGCTTCCTGAATTTCTGGTTTTTTCATTGCCTGTTTAATTTGTGTAACGGGCACACCTGCCATGCATGCCATTTGAATATATTCTACTGCCGTGGCAAAAATTCGGATGTCGCAATGATCTTTTGCCTTTTTTGTAGTACATTGGTTTTTGCAGTAAACCCATGCTGATATTGCATGCTTCAGCACATTATCATAATTTCCCAGTTTATGACTGGAAGACGTTACATTATTACGGTATACAAATATGCTGCGGTCAATAAACTTGATTCTTTCGGCATTATGGTAGGCAATATAATGAAACGCCACATCTTCCGCAATTTCAATTCCATTGGGGAACAGAATCTTCTTTTCGATCAACCATTCTCTCTGATAAAACAATGCGCAAAAAGAGCTATATGGGTCAAGTTCTGTCTCATCACATAACACTTCTCCTTCTATCACGGCTCGCTTATTTCCAATGTGCAAATTATGATCTGCACAATAATACGAAAATCCTAAAAGTACAAATCTCCCCTCCGCCAGAATACCATGAATCTCATCATTATAAGCACCCTTACAGACCACATCGTCTGCATCCAGAAAGGCAATATATCTGGATCTTGCATTCTCAATGCCCAGATTTCGTGCAGAGGAAACGCCGCCGTTTTCCTTGTGGATGGCTCTTACCCGGGGGTCATCATAGCTTTGGGCGATTTTCAGGGAATCGTCCGTGGAACCGTCATCGATCACCAGGATTTCCAAATCGCCGCATGGCTGCCGCAAAATGGAACCAATGGCCTGGGCCAGATATTTTTCGCCGTTGTACACAGGGATGATCCATGTGAGCATTACATCATTTTCCATCTTCTTACCTCTTCTTTTACAGCCCAATATCCCCCATCAGCTTCCGCAGTTCCCAAACCTCTGTCTCGTCTGCGCTGATGATGTTCTTCATTTTCCGGGTTCTTAGTCCCAGCTTGTCTCTGTTTTTCACCAAACGGTGCACCCAGGCCGCAGGCAGCAGCCAGGGCTTGTCCTGCAGATAGGTATAGCGGCTTTCAATGGTCTGCGCTTTCGGGAAGGTCTCCCGCAGCAGATGGTGCAGTCTGGAGACCGGCTCCGCCTGCCCCCCATGCTTCAGCGCCGTCAGGGCTTCATCCCGGTTGTGATGACCGAAGGTTCCCGCTTCCATTGTGAACGCAAGAAATTGCTCCATCACTTCCTGGTCGGGCGTCCCGTGCTCCATGGGACAGGAAACACCGAACCAGCTTTCCGCCGCTGTCAGCACCGTTCCGGCAAAGGCTTCCAGCTTCAGCAGCCGCAGCTGTTCCCGAATCCAGGTCCAGTCAAGGCGCTTTCCATAGTGCTGCACAAATACCGCTACATCCATATACATCCGGATGCCAGCGCCGGAACCATGAACATGCTTGGCAATGTGGGTCAGCAGATACAGGAAGTGAAACTCCGGCGTGAAGCGGAAGCTGTGGGGGCTGACAGGTTCGGCATGCTCCCACATATTCCGAAAATAACCCTTATAATCCGCCCGGTCGGAGACATCGACCTCCATGATCTCCGTATGGATCTCGTAGAGTTCATTGCCCCGGAAATAGCTGTACACCGGCTCCCAGTCGGTGTGCCGCTGAAAGCCCATGGACACCATAAGTTCATCGCTGCGCTGCCGGTCGGCGGGCCGGATGACGATGTCAATGTCATTGAAGGTGCGAAGCTCCGGCACCGGATACAGTTCCCGCAGCACATAGCCCTTCATTAATATATGGTCGATTCCTGCCTGTTCCAGCGTCTTCGAAAGGGCTTCCGCCTGAATACTGCGCTGGGCAAACCGGGCCACCGTATTCCGGCAGCCGCTTCGCAGGAATGCCGCGGCCTGAGCATCCGGGCAGATGGGATGCTTCATGGTCATATAGCCCAGAATTCCGGTAACGCTGTGAATCTGGGCCAGTTGAATCAGCTTCTGCCAGTCCGCATCAGCGGAAATCTCCGGTGTTTCCTTTCGGATATAGGCTCCCAGCAGATGGAGAAGATATCGGCATTCTGTTTCCATAGGGAGCCTCCTTTCTGTTAACTCTCAGGCAGTAAATCCACCACCACAACCTGGGGCGGATTATTGATTCTCGGAATGCCCGGGCTGGAGCCCAGGCCGGTGGAGAGGATAGCCGTGGCTGTTTTGCCCGCATACATTCCCTCCGTGTTTTCGGGGAAAAATCCAACATAAGGGGCATACACGCTGCCCACCACCGGCAGCCGGATCTGCCCGCCGTGGAAATGCCCAGTCAGTACCAGATCCACCGGGAACTTGTGAATGTCCCCCCAGTCGATCCAGCCTGTGGGGATATGGCACAACAGAAGCCTGAAGGCATCTGTGTCCTCAAAGGCATTGGCAAAAGCTTCCTCGTTTCCTGTTGACGCCTGCATTCCCCAATAACGGTAATACCCATGGTAACCGCCGATCCGCAGGGGCTGGCCTTTCACCATGATATCTGCAAAGTCTGCGTCCAGTACCACTGCGCCGGCCTGAGTCAGCTGTGGTGTCAAATCCACGCCGTTCTGGTGCATCCACGCTTTCTCATGGTTGCCGTAGCAATAGTAGACGGGCGCAACCTCCTGCAGTTCCCGGATCAGCCTGCAGACCGCCCCGGCATGGGGGTCGCTTTTGTCCAGCATATCGCCGGTCATGGCGATCAGATCCGGCTGCTGGGCTGTTATTCGTTCCACCAGCGTGTCATTGTCCGTTCCAAACACATGGCTGTGCAGATCGGAAAGCTGGACAATGCGGATGGGCTGGTCAAACCCGGTCTCCATCTCGTAATGGGCCAGCGTCAGGGTTTCATCATCCCAGCGGCGATAACACCAGATGCCTAACACGACACCCAAAACCAATATCGCAGCCAGTGTCCACAGCAGAAGCTTCCGGATTCGGGAAACGGTTTTTTCAGACAGTTTCATTTTCATAATTGATTTCAAACTGACTTCTCTCCGGAAGGAGTTTCTCAAAGGAATCCCGCAGCCGGCGGGACAGGTACGCAAAATCCACCGGCTGTTCCGGATCATTCAGACAGATGTAGGTGTGGCTCTGGCTTTCAATGCAGCTGCACAGCGCATCAATAGTCTCTTCCGTAACACTGTTCACCAGATTGTCGATCACACAGGGTGAGAAATCACCGCTGGCCACCTGCCACCATAGGCAGACCCACTGGTTCACATTCTCCGCTTTCCGGAAACGATCCCGGCAGGTGCTTTGCAGCAGCTCCGGCTCCGCCTCCCATACCGCTTCAAAGGTTTTTTTCAGATAAGCTGCCGGAGCATGAAGATTCCGGAAACCGGAAAAATGGTCCGGATACAGTCTGTTCAGCACCCAGGTCCGCAGATTATCCTTCCAGCGGTATTCCCGGCTGTAGAATTTCTCCCTGTGGTGGCTCACTGCTTCCCGCTTGGAGAAATGCCGGTTGATGATGCCCAGATCATTGGCCGCAGCATGACTCCAGATTCCTACAGGGTGCGTAAAGATCCAGGGCTCCTCCCGTCCATAGGTGCAGGGCAGGCCATTCCGGAAGAAATCCGACTCAGACATAGGCCGCAGCAGGAACGTATCGTCGTTGAAATAGACGAAGTGCTCGCTGAGATCCGGGATCCGGTGAATATTCATCTCAATGGCGTGAGAGCTGAAGGTCGGCAGGTACTCCGCAGGAATGAAATCCGTGTGCTTCACCACATTCAGCTTCGGAGCCTTGCAGTTCAGAAATGCAGGCACATGCCCCCAGGTTACCAAATGAACCTTTCTGACCCAGGGCATAAACCGGTCAATGCTGCGAAACCAGTAAGGCAGCAGCCCCCAGTCGCGGTAACGGTTGGGGGAGTTGCTGTCTGCCGCCGCAGGCGGCGTATATTTTTTCTTCTCCTCCAGCCAGGCAGGGTCAGCTCCGTTGACCCAGAGGATCACGACATCAATATCCATAGGAATACCTCATTCCGCGCAGACCATCAGAAAATCCGCGCTCTGACAAACGCTTCTGTCCAGTCGGACAGCCGCTCCGCCGCCCGGTCAATTCCAGCCGCCCGGAACAGCCGCTGCCGCAGAAAATCCAGAACAATACATACACCAAAGACCACCAGAGCAGTCAGCAGCATGGCAGCAAAGATATGCAAACCATTCCAGCTGTCCCAGGGACGGAACAGCGCAATGATGTCTTCGCTCCAGAACACTTTTGGGTGCACATGGATCACATAGACCGAATAAACGCCGGGAGAAACGAACCGCATCAGCCTGGCAAGTCCTCCGTCCGCCGGTACATTCCGGAAAGCACCCCGGCAGAACAGGAACAGGCAGATGGCCTGCCCCAGGACCAGCGGTGAAGGATAGGTCAGCAGCAGGTCCTGCCACCCACCAAGCCCAAGGGTTCCCATGATGAATTTGTACAGAAGCTGCACCAGTGCAAGTGCGAAGTACTTTGCCAGCCAGAAGATCGGGGCTCTTTCGCCATTCGCCCCCCCTGGCGGTCATTTTTCCTCAAATATCCGCCAATAAGATACAGAACGATCATCCAGGAAAAGTGGCTGCCTCCGGATATCCGCAGGACGTCATAGCCCAGAGAGCAAACCGGAACAACGCCAAAAATCACAAACAATGCCGCAAACAGCAGATGAAACTGCCTGCGGCTCAGCTGTGCAATCACCAGATTCAGCACCGGCGACACCAGTATCACCACAAAGTAAGCAGTAAAGAACCAGTACCGTCCCCGGAGGATCGGCAGAAACATGGAAATCATTTCCGAAATCGTCCGGCTCTCCGGTACAAGTGCAAAAAAGCAACAGGACACCACAACCGACCAGAACACTGTCGTCAGCCACAGCTTGGTCAGGCGGGCAAGGCGGAATTGTTTTCTGCACAGCAGATAACCCGTGGTAATGCCGTAGATATCCACGGCGCAATACACCAGAATCTGCACAAAGCTGAGAAAGTAAAACTTCCCGGAACCGTCTGCAGACTGTTCCACCAGTCCACCCTGTCCCAGAATATGCAGACAGATGACAAAAAACATGGCCAGAGCGCGTAAAATATCAAGGCCAAGGTCTCTCTGCTTTGCCATTTCTCTGCGCCTCACTTTCTCCTATATACCCGATTCCATAATGTACGGGGCATCTTCAGCCAGTCAAATGCCCGGCAGCGAATATCAATGGCTTCGTAATGCTCCGAAACCGCATAAGTGTGCAAGCCATCGAACCAGACGTTCTTGGCTGTGATCCTGTCAGGAGTCAGTTCTCCTATCCGTTCTTCCATATAGCTCTGGTTGCAGTTCCGGATCTCATACAGCAGTACACTGTTGCCATAGTGGACGGCATCGCTGCTCTGTGCAGGACGGATCACTTTGTCTCCAGCCCGAAAAACCGGGCCTGCTCCGCGGCATTTCAGTTCATCATAGTCAGCCCATTCTATGGGGGTGACATAGATTTTCTTTCCCCATACCAGTTGATAGGCCTGGGGGATCACCCGCTCGCTTCCGGGACACGGCAAATAGGTAAGCAGGAATAACTGTCCATCCTTTTCAAATACCGTTGTATCTACCAATCGCTGCTGAATCAGAACCGTCACCATTTCCCACTTTGCCGGGAAATCTATGCAGCGGTACAGCCGCACCTGGTTGGAGGCAGAAGATTCCGGAATCATATACCAGTTTTCCTCCCATCTAAACACAAATGGATAGGAATAATGGCAGTCATCTTCCAGAATCACAGTGGATTCTCCCAGTGTGCAGTCCTCCAGGACCTCTGCTACTTCAATACGGCCGTGATTATGGTTAACCGCTTCGTAGAACAGGAAGGTTCTTCCATCATGCTCTGCCAGGATTGGATCCGCAAACCATTTATCTTTGGTTGCAGGCATCACAAACTCTGCCCGGAAGGAAGTATCCTCCAGCAGATTTCTTTCCTGCTTTTTCCGAATCGCGATGGTAAAGAAACAGGGTGAATAAAATAATTTCTTCCAAACTTCGAAGAATGGATTTTTCATGATAATCTCCATTTTAAGATTCGCTTGACATTTCTTGCCGCAAAATGGCGCAACGTCAAATACTGTGTCCACAGCCAGATGGACAAGGCTTTCTCTTGCCGAATCCAGTGGTACATCCGTTCCTGATTTCCCAGATCGATGCCCACACGTTCCACACATGCATTTAAATATCTATCATTTATAAAATCACGGCAGTATCTTTTGATTCTGCCAAGACTCGCAGTTTTCATCTTGACGCTGAACAATTCAAAGTAAATGTTTCGCAGGCAAGCCATCAGCACATCGGTGTTTTCCCCGCCAGCGGTATAAATCGCCTGTTCCAGCTGTACAAAGCTCTCTGCAATGATGTCCGTATTGCCCAGAAGGTTAACGATCTTTGCGATTCTATCCACGGTTCTGTCATAGTCATAATCCACGCGGTATAGATAATTCACGTCTGGAACTGTACTAAAGGTGTTACATTTGCTCAATACCAGCAAGGTAAATGTCAAATCCTCGTAGTTGGGCAGCCTAAGATCAAAACGCAAATTATGATCCATAAGAACAGAACGTTTTATGAATTTATTACAAGCCGAAGATAGATAGTTCCGATAAAACAGTTTCTCAAAACAGCCAGGTAAATTTTGCAACGTCCCACGAATCATTTCATCGACAGTCATCGTTTCTTTTCTGACATATTGACTCTTATGGTAATAGCGAAATTCCATACCGAACATAACCATATCCGTTCCCGTAGTTAGACAATCCAAAACCTGAGTCGAGAAGGGGAACAAGGCGTCATCAGAATCTACAAACAAAACGTATTCACCCCGGGCTTCGCATATCCCCCGGTTCCGGGCAGCAGATACCCCACGGTTTTCCTGATGGATCACACGAATCTCCGGGTATGTTTCCGCCAGTTCATCGCACAGCGCGCCGGAACCATCTGTGGAGCCGTCGTCAATAAGCAGAATCTCACAATCCTGCACTTTGGCAGCCCGAAGGGACATGATACAGTCCGTCAGAAATTCTTTGCAATTATAAATCGGGATAATAAAGCTGATCTTTTTCATTTTACAACATCCCACATTGACCGGTAATTCAGATAATTGTCGACCTCGTAGCTAATGGTGATATTGATGTTATATGTCCAGTAGAACCAAAGGACGAACACCGCAATGATCGCCCCCATCAGTTTCAAGCTTCTCCTGTTGAAGGGAAACACAGGTCTGATCTGTGACTTCCGGGGCTTTCTGTCTTCCGGAAAGAACACCATAGGCAGGTACAGTACAGAAAACTGGAAATAATAGTCCGTCAGCCGGGTAAAAATATGGTCAAACCCCGACAGCATCTGCAGCATCGCCGCCACCGCCATAATATGGAACACTTTTTCCATATCCCGGTCCGGAAAGCCCCGAAACAGGACGCCAAACAATGTAAAGCCCAGAATCATAATAAAGCGGCTTCCGATCTCGCCGGAAAACATCATGATTTCATCATCTTCATAATAAAAGGAGCGGATAAAGGCCACGAACTGATCCTTAAAAATATACAGCGCAGCACCCAGCACCAGATAAAAGAGCAGCATCCAGTCATTTACCCGCCTTTGGGCCAGCCAATAGGACGGCAGGAACACCAGTGCCGGCATATGCACCGAGCCGGCAACTGCCATAAACAGCAAAAAAATACCTGGTTTTTTCTCCGCTATTCCCACAAAAGACAGCATAACAAAAGCCATAGCCAGAGCCTGTTTGATGGCACTGAAACCAAAGATATATAGGCCCATGCAATTCCAGATCAGGTAACTGAACCAGGGCATTGGTGAATAGCGATAAATCACATAAGCAAGCACAAGATGGATCGCAAGTGCAACAAAGAAAAGGAATGCCTGGAACTCACCACCAGACAGCAAATTAACGATTTTATTCAGGATAAAGAAACCAGAATTACGACCTCCTGCCAGCAGCTCCTCGCTCAGCCAGCCATAGGTACCGGAATTCAGAAAGGTAAAGTAGTATTTATGCAGATCGCCTGTTATAAGCTGATATCGAAATCCACACAGGCAGGTGTGCAGCACTGTCATCAGCGCAATATAGTATTTTCTCTTCGGCCCCTTTTGAGGCATCAGTAATCCAAACAGCAGAACAGCTGCAACAATCAAGATATAAGGTGTGTTTCCCATTGCAGCCTCCCCGCTTTTGTACTCATTTCAGCAATTCCTCAAAAAACTGCTCAGTCTGTTTGACTAATTTATCCTTGGAAAAATCCTTGCCGCGGATGGCAGCCTTTTGGGCATACCGTTCCCGGAGAGAAACATCCTCCATCATCCGTTTCATACCCTGATAAATGCCATCTACACTGTCTTCTGTGATCAGGCCGAACTCACTGTCGCCCAGCAGTTCATCCATGCCGGAACAGGGAGTGGTCACCACTGGTTTACCCAAAATCAGAGCCTCTGTCACAACGGTACTGAAGCCTTCATAGCGGGAGGGCGTCACAATAATATCCGCTGACCGCATATAGGGATAGGGATTTGTCTGGAACCCCCAAAAAGATACCTGATCATTCAGCTCCAAAGCAGAAAACTGCTTCATCAGATTTTCCCGTTCCGGACCATCACCCAGCAACCACAGCTTGAAGTCGTGACCTGCTTCCCGCAAACACTTACATGCCTCCAAAAGTCTGTCGTTGCCTTTTTCATAGGACAGCCGGCCCACAGTCAAGAAAGTGACCGGCTCCGGTTTATTCACTTCGAAAGCTACTGCTTTCCGGAGAATGTCTGTTTCATCATTCACATTATACAAAACATGCGTGTCCGTTCCGCTGCCAACTACTTTGTGAAAGCTACGCTTGACGGTTTCAGACACACACACAACGTCATCGTACCGATCATACCAGGACTTTGCCTTTTCAGGGGCATCCATTCCTCTTTTTTCCAGATCGCAGTGGATCCATGCTACCTTTTTTGCCTTCTTATTGGTAGAACCGGACAGAATTTTGGTAGGGCCGCACTCCAGATAAGCAACCTCGATATCATAGTCATCTCGGATGTACAGTGGATACAGCCACTTCAGCTCCGCGCACAGCCGTACCCAGTAATGGAACAACTTTTTTCCCAATGCGGTTTTGCAGCGGTTGATAGCCCTGTAGCGGATTCCTGGCACCAGATATTGTGCAGGATCAGATTCATCCAGGGTATGGACCGTGATATCGAATTTACTCTGATCCATATTGTTCACCAGCGTCCGCAGAACCTTTTCCGCGCCACCACCAGTCAGTTTGTCAATAAAAAAGAGGATTTTGATCATTGGTGATTCCTTTTGTTATATATGCAATATATCTTCGCCATGGCATTTTCCACCGCATAATCGGAGCTGCGCAGCTGCTCATGATAGCGCTGCGTATCTGTCCGCTGCTGGTTCAAAATCAGATCCACCCAAGCATCCTTCGGTGCCTGCAGGGACAGCGGATGGATCAGGTCAGTCAGGAACACATCCGGAGGCACGCTGTTGGAAATGACACAGGGCAGGCTGTTGGCCTGAACCTCCAAAATAGACAGAGGGGTTCCCTCAAACAGCGATGGGAACACAAACACATCCATAGCGCTTAAGTAGTCCGCCACATTGGTTACATTCCCGGTCATAATCACGTGGTTCTCAAGTTCCATATCATGGATCTTCTGCTCCAGCATGAGCCGGTCGTTGCCCTCACCCAAAAGCAGGAGCATGGTATCCGGCCTGCGCTTCAGAATACCCGGCATCAGATCCAGCAGAAATGTTTGGTTTTTCACTTCTGCAAGATGTCCTGCGTGACCCATAACAAACCGATCACCAAGCCGCAGCTGGGCTCTGATAGCGTTTCTTTTTTGGGAATCATAGGCAAAGGAAGTAACATCAATGCCATTGAGGACCAGGTTTCCCCGCTTTTTCCATGCGTTTTTTCCAAAAAGACGCCGTCCGGCTGTTTCTCCGCAACCTACAAGATCCGTGGCACAGGTCAGGATCAGGGTACGCATCAACTTTTCATATACAGTTTTGACAAAGCCGCCTCCGTGGACAAGTGCGGAGTGGGAATGGGCGATCCGGACAGGAACACCGCAGCGCTTCGCTGCCCACATAGCCCAGCCGCAGTTGAACATGGTATGGGCATGGACTACGAGATAGTTTTCCTTCTTCATCAAATCCCGCAAGGCACGCCAGTAGACCCGATAGTTCTCCGACGGCTCCGGCATGTGAATAATCCGGCATCCCTTATCTTCAAGCTGGGACTCGTATTCACCCACGTGGTTTCCAAAGACGATATAATGATATTCAAATTCGTCAGAGGAATCCATAAGAGCAATATCTCTGGCTACTTTTTCCGCACCGCCGATGGATAGCTTTGCGGCAACAATCAGGACTTTTGCTTTTTCTGACCCGGAAGCTATCTTTTCAATTCCCATATTTTCTCTTCCAAAATCTATACAGCACATAACCAGGACATAAACAAAATGCAGTCAACATTTTATATCTCATCTGCACCAAAATTTTTCCCGCTGAGCAACCTGCAAAAAAACCATAACAACAGTACAGCAAACCATATTTCAGCCGCTGGATCAGATAGTTTTTGGGGTGCATCCGCAGATCACAGATATACATGCCTCCCCGGGGATTGCTGATTCTGAGCTTTCTTCCGGATTTGGTCAGGCCGCCTTCCAGATATTCGAAAAGATAGATTACCTTGTTTATGTATACACATTTATGGGTAAGGCTGACCCGGTTCCAGAGAGCACACTCGGAAATAAACCGTTCTCCCGCATATTCCGGGAAGGGATATTTCAGGAACAGTTCACTGCGGATCACTTCACAGCAGTCTGAACCATAATGCACAGTTCGGCGGTAGCGCAGAATATCAACCGGAGTATCATAGTCAGAAACCTCGCAGTTCGGATTATCAAAGGCACTGCCTTTCAGGAATGTCACAATACCCACATCGCTATAAGATTCCCAGCGATCCCAGGCTTCTCGGATGGAACTGACTGCATCCTCCGTGAGCAGATCGTCGCTGTCCAGGATCAGAACATACTTTCCATGAATGTAGAGGTGGGCTGCATTCAGTGCTGTATGTTTTCCGCCGTTTTCTTTTCGGATGACCGTGATGGGAAACAGGGCTGTATCAAATGCTTCAGCGATATCTGCCGAACGATCCATACTGCCATCATCGACAACGATCCATTCAAAGTCCAGGTCTGTCTGGCGAAGCAGAGATTCATAGCAAATTATCAGAAGGTGTCCCCGATTGTAGGTTGGGGTAATAATGGATAAATACGGATTGCTCAAAATGATCCTTCTTTCATACAAACAGCTTCAGTTGTTTTCCCATGCTGTGTAAAAGTCAACTAGCCAATCTGCCGTTGTTTGAATATCGTATCCTGCTTCGATAATTTTATCTCTCTGATCCTTTCTGGGGGCTGTGCTCCCCTTAAGAATCATGTCTGCCCAGTGTGCAGGTGTTTCGTTCAGCGACACAAACTCAACCAGGTCTGTCATTTCGCACTCTCTGGATATCGAATCAGAAAATACACATGTTACACCTGATGTCTGCGCTTCCACCGCAGTCAGCGATAACCCCTCATAAAGTGATGGCAGAACAAATACATCCACCGCCTGCAGGATCCGGTTCACATCCGACCGGATACCAAGAAATCGAACATGTTCTGTCAATCCTAGGTCGTTAACTTTTCTACGCACCTGCTCCTCCAGAGGGCCTGCCCCTATCAGCAACAGTTTTGCATCTGGAGACTGTTTTGCCACCTCCGCAAAGATCTCAATCAGGAAATCATGATTCTTTTGGGGAACGATTCTTCCTACATGACCCAGAATGAGCTCCTCTTTTATACCAAGCTCTCCACGCACCTGGCTACGAACCTCGGGTGAAAAGCCAAATCGTTCCGTCTCGATGCCGTTATTTACAATAGTTACCACCTGACCGGGAAACATCCATTCTCCGGACTCTTTGCTGCAGGCAAAGAAATGTGTGGCCACATCCGGAATATCCCGCATAAACCAACGCTTCAGAGGATATTTCCAGTCCTTGTCCTGATTGCTGTTGTGCGCATGGGCAATCCGTACCGGTGCACCGCACCGCATCGCTGCCTTCAACGGCAATGCACTCATACAGTCCAGATGGCAATGGACGATCCTGTATTCCGGATGGGCTTTAAAAAAATCCAGCAACGCTTTCTTATATCCGTGGCTGAAGGGATTCAGCCGGGGCAGGCGGTAGATCTTTCCTCCCAAAGCTTCAATCTCATCATCGTAGTCTGCCCGGAAGGGCCGATGGACAATGAAATCAAACTGCATTTTCTCCCGGTCGATGTGCCGGTAACAATTCATAATCAGGGTTTCCAGTCCGCCCCGCTGCATATAGGATACAATATGTAAAATACGAATCATGCACAACTACCCTTCCAGAATTCCGTTCAGTGTCTGGGCGATCAATACTCTGGTGCGGCATAGATCAAAATCCTTCAGCTTTTCACGGTTATGCTGTACCATCTTTTCCTTATTCATCGACATTATTTTCTGCAATGCCTGACAGAATTGTTCACTGCTGTGAACATCACAAAGGATGCCGCCCACGCCATCATCGATCAGATCCACATTACCCCGGATCCGGGATGCCACAATGGGCAGGCCACTCTCCATCGCTTCCATCAGTGCAAAGGGGAGTCCTTCGTGGATGGAAGAAAACACGAAACAGTCTGCCATCCGATAAAATTCCGGCACATCCAGACGATAGCCCATAAAATGGATCTGCTTCTCAATCCCCAGTTCTTTTGCCAGATTTTGAAGATATTCCAGTCTATCGCCTCTTCCACACAGGATATATCGGACAGAAGGATCTTTCAGTTCCTTCAGTGCCCGGAACACCACTTCCTGATTTTTCCGTCTGGTCAGTTCCCCGACTGTCAACAGCACACAGGCATCCTCCGGAATTCCCAGCTGCCTGCGTTTGCTGAGACGAATTTCCGGGGCATTCTGCAGATGAAACCGAGCAGTATCCACGCCAACACCGGGGATCTTGTAAACCTTTTTCACCCCGAAGTTCTGCGCCCGTCGAAAATCTTCCTGATTCATGGTAATAATAGCATCACAATAATATGCCATTACCCGCTCGATGGGATAATAAACCAGCCAATTGGCTCTCCCAGCGCCTGTAAAGAAGTGAAAGCCATGGCACATATAGACCACCTTGGTGCCCCTGCGGCGGTACTTATTGGCGGCCAGGCGGGTGACCACACCCATAACAGGCTCGTTGGTCCAGATGATGTCATACCGATTTTCTTTCAGCAGTTTTCGCACATCCTGATAGCCCAGGAAATTCCGGGGATTCACCGGGCTGCGCTCCAGGCGCAGCACATGGATGGCAACCACCACGCCCTCCAGGGCATTGCGGACCTCCTCCATCCGGCCGCCCACATCGGAGCAGGCGATTTCCACCCGGAAACCGTTTTCCGCCAGATATTTCACATGAGGCACCAGAAACTGGATCATCATCAATTCCGTGCAGGTGATCAGTAGTTTTTTCATACCAGTTCCTTCAAAATTCTTTCAGCCATCTGTTCTCCGGTCAGGCCGTAAAGGCCCCGGAGGTATTTCTGGTCACCCACCGCGGTGCAATAAGAGCCGGTAATGCCCAGCCGCACCAGTCTGGTCCCTGCGGCTGACTCCGCCAGAACCTCTGCCACAGCGCTGCCCAGTCCGCCCAGAATGTTATGCTCCTCGCAGGTGACGATCAGATCGTACCTTCGGGCACAGGCCCGGACCATCTCTTCATCCAGCGGTTTCACCGTGGGAAAGGTATAGAGTCCAGGCTTTATTCCCTGCTGGAACAGCAGGGAAGCTGCCGCAGCAGCTTCGCCGTAAATATCGCCGGTGGTGAAGATCGCCACCCGGCTGCCCTCCTGCACCGGAAGCGCCTTTCCCACTTCAAAATGGTCAATGGTCTCCCGGGCCAGTTTCTCGCCGCCCCGACCCAGCCGGATATAGCAGGTTCCGGGGTAATTCACCACAGCTTTAGCCACAGCGGCCGCCTCAACCCGGTCAGCAGGGGCAAACACCGCCACATCCGGCAGCGCCCGCATTACCGCCAGATCCTCCGTGGCATGGTGGCTGACACCCAGGGAGCCGTACGCAAAACCACCGCCTACGCAGACAATGTTCACATTGGCGCCGTGGTAGGCACAGTCGTTGCGGATCTGCTCCAGGCAGCGCAGCGTGGGGAAATTGCCAATGGAGTAGGTAAAAACAGTCTTGCCCTCCAGGGCCATTCCCGCAGCCATGGAGGTCATGTTCTGCTCGGCAATGCCGGCATTGAGGAACTGATCCGGCAGAGCTTCCCAGAAGGGCTTCAGTACGCCAAAGCCCAGGTCTCCGGTGATCAGTTCCAGATCCTTATTCTCTTTTGCCAGTTCCAGGACTGTTCGGATAAATCCGTCTCTCATTTTGTTACCTCCTGCAGCCGAAACCAGGCAGGTTCATATGTAGCACCCATGGTATGATCCCGGAAAATATCCGCATTTTCATCGGGAAGCACCGGGCTTTCAATTCCGTTGGGGGTATAGGGATCCTCCGCTCCCGCAGGCTTGCAGCCATGCAGTGCATTCACGGCACAGTCGTATTCCCAACCGGTATGGGGGAAGCGGTAATGCCACAGAATATCCTGCTCCATAAAGGGGATCCGGTGTCCCTTGATTGTATGGGCTACGATCACAGTGGGTATTCCCTGCCGGGAGGATGTCATGGCTGCACGAAGAGCCGCATGGTCATGACCATCCACTTCCATCACATTCCAGCCGAACCCAGCCCACTTCCGGGCCATGGGTGCACTGCTCAGAGTCCGTTCGCAAAAGTCCAGACTCTGCATATGGTTGTGATCCACAATCGCCACCAGATTATCCAGCTGATAATTCACCGCTGCCTGCGCAGCTTCCCAGACAGAGCCTTCATTGCATTCTCCGTCACCCAGAACGACAAAAACCCGGTGGGTCTTTTTGTCCTGCTTGGCAGCGATGGCCATGCCCACCGCCATGCCAAGTCCATGGCCCAGGGAGCCGGTGGAAACATCCACACCGGGAACCTTGTGGGAAACATGGCCGCTGAGGCGGCTTTCATTCCGGTAATAGGTCAGAAGTTCTTCCACAGGAAAAAAACCCTGCTCCGCCAACGCCGCATAGAGTGCGCCGCCAGCATGCCCCTTGCTGAGAACGAAGCGATCCCGACCATCCCATTTTGGTTCTTCCGGGCGGAAATGCAGCACATCTGCGTACAATACGCCCATGATGTCCGCCACAGACAGCACTGCACCAATATGGCTGCCGCCGGAAACGTGGGTCATCTCCACATCATGGCGGCAGATTTTCCATGCCAACTGTTCACTCGTCATCATTCTTCTCCTGCTTGTCGCATCTTCAACGTATCGTAAATTCTCTGAATCAGTTCAAAATTGACATTCTCATCAAACTTTCTGGCAAAAAGGTATTCACTGTTCATCAAAATTTTGTAGTCCTCTTCTGTCCCCTCTGCACCCCAGATATAGGGTCTTCCTCTTTCCCAGTCAATCAAGCGCTTACAGCCAAACGCAAAGTCATTTTTCTCAATGGAATTAATATCAAACACTCTGTCTTCCAGACCAAAATTGACCACCATTGTTCCCATAAACAGTTCATCAGAAGCCACAGTGTACCGAAATACACGATTGATAAAATCCCTGTGTTCAAGAAGATGTCTACAGTGACGATGTGTGATAGAAAACCACGTCCAGCCTGTGGAAATTGTCAGCCCCTGTCCTTTCAGTCGATCAAATCCCGCCGCCTTTTGCATATACATAAATGCTCTATCCAGTGCCTTCAAAGGCTTACACTTGCGGTAAACCGAGTTGTGCAGAAATGGATGGTAGTAATTAGCATATTTCTTGGAATAACCGCCACCATTTCGAACCATTCCGATAAATTCCTTGTCCTGATTCGCAAAAAATGTATGGATCTCATCCTGGGTTTTGAGCGGCAGGCACATACCGGATAGCAGATGGTAATAATGATACGCACCGTTTCCTGATGCAGCTTCCATAAGATCCAGCTCCACTTCGGTCTGAGAAAAATCGGCCCAGTAAACCTTCTTTCGGGGAATGAATGTCAAACCGCTGAACTTAACAGACGACCGCAGCATATCCTCCGGAAATTCTCCAGAGCGTTTATCAATATGAATGAAGATATCATTTCTGGGATCATCCAAGAGTTCCAGCAGCATCCCCAGTTGTCTCCAGTTATTATACGCCATAATTAGGTAGGCATGGCGCCTATCAAAAACTCCTACTGCTGTCATTATTCTCCCACCTCATTTTTGGGGGTCCGAATGCTCATATTCCAGTTTTCGACGATAGCCCCAGTAATCTCTGTCGCGTCTTCTTTTCTCAATAGTACCCATAATGCCATTGTGCTTTATCGTTCCTTTCAACGCATTCCAGAAATATATCTGTCGGTAATATCTCGATTCAGTTTTTTCCATATCCTGAGCCTTTGCTTCTGTATTGTAACGCACCTCGCCAGGCGCTATTACAATGCTGTGTACTGTTTCAGGTTTCGGGGCGATTGTAAACCTTCGTCGAAAAAAATGCGCATAAATAATCTCTATTTTTTTCTTATCTTGTATCGCATACAGTTTACCTTCTTCCCAGCAAACAAGGAACTGTGAAGAGGGGGCTTGATCCTTCCAGAAAAACTTCCTCAATCCAATAATTGGATCTCGTCGTAACTCCAAGTCATCATAAACCTTCACATCATTAATAAGACATTTTGCATACATCGCACCAAATTCATCAAAATAAAACGCTCGGGGCGAACTATAACATTCCTGATAATTAACCGCAGGATACCCCCCTTCCTGATATCTCCACAACCTGTTCATTTTGTCACAATTGCGGTAAAGTGAAATATGTCCGTTAAAGAAGCAACGATCATGGCAATTCAACACCTCATCGGTCAAAAAAGTCCGCAAATCGCCAAACAGCAGGTCAATGTCTGCGTATCCCCAAAAATCGTAGTCTTTTATGTAATCAGAGAACAGTTCCCCAAACGCCGGTCTAAAATCACATATTTTATACGGGGATTTCAATGCGATTGTAAACGAAAAAAAAGACTGGATATGTTTTACAAAACCTTCCCAGGACATATGCTCCACACGAATATTTCCTTCTGATGAAATACTATCATCAGTAAACAGCAGAAAATCAATCGTCTCATTTCTCAAAGCCGTTTCCTTCCATGCTTCAAAAAAAGGCGGCAGCTTACCAAAATATGGAATTATCACTAAGATAGATTTCAGAATACTCACTCCCTCAACAAATTATTCTCAATGATACCGCTTCTATCTTATCGAGAGACAATATCCAGGCGACCTAAGTCTTCACTGCTCAAATGCCAGTCCATGGCCTGGGCATTGGTCAAAATCTGCTCCGGCCGTTTGGTTCCGCAGAGCACCACACTGTCCGGCAGATAGTCCAGAATGAACCGTACCGCCAGTGCGCTGACCGGCTTGCCGTGGTCTGCTGCAATGCTGCGCATATGTTCCACGATCTCCAGATTTTTCAGCAGCTTATCCCCGTGGAAGTTGACATAAACCTCCCGGGAACGACGGTCATCGCTGCCAAATGTCGCATAACGGTCATACTTACCCGTCAGCACGCCCTGCCCCAGGCTGCCCCAGGTCAGGGGATTCAGCGTCATTTCCCGGGAGAGGGTCAGAATATCCTCCTCAAAGTCCCGGCAGGCCAGACTGTACTGGTCCTGAATGGATACGAATTCTCCCCGGTAGGGCCACAGGTCCTTCAGATCTGCACACGTCAGGTTGCACAGGCCGAAATAGCGGATCTTGCCCTCCTGACGCAGCTGCTTCAGGGTCTCCAGAACGGTGCCGATGTCCGTGCGGCCATCCCGGTAGTGCATCTGGTACAGATCGATATAATCCGTCCCCAGTCTCCGCAGGCTGTTTTCACAGGCCGTGCGGATCCACTCCGGGCTGTTATCATAAAATGTAACGTGGTTTTCAACCCGGACACCGAATTTGCTTGCCACCACAGCCTTGCTGCGGCGGAAGCCCAGCGCCCGGCCCAAGGTCATCTCTGACTGGCCAAGACCATAGGTATCCGCTGTATCAAAGAAATTGATCCCCCGCTCCAGGGCTGCATGAACCGCATTCACCAGTTCCTGCTCCTGTACGATGCCCCAGCCGTGGCCACCCATGGGGCAGCCGCCCATGCAGAGCCGGGATACCCGGAGATCTGAATTTTTCAGTGTTATGTATTCCATCTTTCCTCTTTTTCCTAACGATGCTGCCGTCTGAACACAAAGCCCACGATCTTATCCAGAACCACCGCTGCCGTTTTGAAGAGGATGCAGATATCCGTCTTCAGGGAAACGGTATGGGCATATTGGATCCGAAGGACATTTTTCTTTTTCAGAACCAGCTTTTCATACATTTCGTCGGCATTTTCCATGCCCACGATCTCATCCAGATTCACAAATTCCACAGAGCTGTAGTCCGTAATGCCGGGGCGGACCTTCAGGATGTCCAGTTCTTCCCCCTGATAAGCCCTGACATACTGCAAAAGCTCCGGCCGGGGCCCCACCAGGCTCATTCTGCCCAGAAGCACCTGTCCGAATTGCGGGATCTCATCCAGCTTGGTTTTGCGCAGGAAATTGCCGATCTTCGTGATCCGGGGATCCCGGAAGGAGGTGGTTCCGCCGCCAATCCTGTCCGCATTTTTTACCATGGTACGGAACTTGCAGATCCGGAATGTCTTTCCCTGATAGCCGCCCCGCTCTGCCCGGTACAGCACCGGGAAACCATCCTCCACAGCGATCAGAAGTGCGATCACCAGATACACCGGCCAGAGGATCACAAGTGCCGCCGCTGCCAGCAGGATATCCAGGGCACGCTTGATATATCGGTTGTAAACGCCGGCATAGGCAGGCATCTTTTCCGCAGTCTGATTCATTTTCTTCTCTCCAAAAATCTGTTGCAAGCAATTATTTGCCCGAAAAAACGGCATAATACGCCTATAATATGACACCTTATTATAACATAACCCGTATCAAAAATCAACAACCAGTTGCCAAACACATGGCAATTCCAACCGCGCAAAACGCCCCGGTGACCAATACGGTCACCGGGGTGCTTCGTTCTGTCGTATGCGCCGATTGATCCGGGGCGCCGTCCGAATGTGCATCTAGCATTCCAGTATGTGGCAAATGGTATCCAACCGGGCTTCATACCATTCTTCCGGACTTTTTCCGGCATTCACCGCCGTCTGAAAAGGCTCTCTGCCCCCAGAAGTGTTCAGGACAGACGCCATCGATCGAAAAAGTGCCTCCGCCTGATTGGGAACGATCAGACCGGATCCTTCCGGAATGGTTTCCCACATGGCAGGACATTCTGTCACAATTACGGGAACACCCAGGATCAGCGCTTCCTGTATCGCCAGCCCATAGCTCTCTGCAAGGGAGGCACTGACAAAATAATCCGCCTGCTTCACATACGGATACGGATTTTCCTGCCCGCCCAGCAGTTTCACACAGGAAAGGTTCCGGCGCTCCACCATTTTCTCCAGCCTTTCCCGTTCCGGGCCGTCACCAATGATCCAGAGTTCAAACGCGTACCCTTCCGCCAGCCGTGCGCAGGCTTCCAGCAGCATATCGTACTGCTTTTCCTTTGCCAGACGCCCCACTGCCACGAATAACGGTCTGTCTTTTTTACGGCACACCGGACATGTCTCTGCGGCCTGTCTGTGGATCTCTTCAACATTGATCGGATTATAGCAAACCGCCAGATTTCCCGGATCGCCAATGGTTTCGGCAACGCCATCGGCGGCTGCCTGCGAAACGCAGATCACGCGGTCCATTTTGCGGAAACATTCCGCCTCCTCTGCCGCTGACAGGAAGACCGTTTTCGTCCAATACTGATACCGGTAGTCCACATGTACCCAGCCATAGTGGGATGCCGCCTTACGCAGAGCAACATCCTGCATGCAGGGGCCTTCCTTCATTGCCACGGCAACGTCAAACCGCTTCCGGTCAAAGAAAAAACGGCTGGCAGAGAAAACGGTATACCGGATCCTCTGCAGGATCCAGGGGAACGTAAACCTTTTAACAGAATCCCGCCACGGAAACTCCAGCAGCTGAAATGTCACCCTGCGGGGATATCGCCTGTAAAATTCCCTGCGGTTTCCCCTGTGGATGGCAACCGTAACATCATGTCCCTCAGCAGCCAGCCTGTCCACCAGGACCTTCATGATCTGTTCCGCTCCGCCGCCGGATATAAAATCGTTTTCAATTAATATTTTCCGTTTTTTCATACTGCATATCCCACAGATCCTTCAGCCCCGGCGAAAACCGACTCCGGGATCCATTTTTCGCCGGAACGGTTTCCCCGTGCCTTTCCTTTCGGCTGTCCTCAGGACTTTATTTTCCTGATGCCGCGATACACCGCCCGGAACAGCTTCGGATCCAGCCGCAGAAGGGTCAGGTATATCTTGTGACTGACACAGATCCGGCTGCTGCGCAGAACGCTCGGCAGCGCCTGCGCCAGACTTCTTTCCATTCGTCTGGTATATTTCCGGTTTTCCTCGTCTTCAGAAAACCGGTGATACCATTCCCAGAACTTTCCCTCATAGTACACGACCAGCTGTTTTTCGTAAGCCTTCCAGCAGTTGGCTCTGGCACAGGAAAGACGGTCTGCGATCGCAGACAGGACATCCGTACTCTTTACGGACTCCCCGGCCGCCATGATCCCGCTGTTTGTCTGCCGGTAGCAATACAGTGGCTCTGCAAGAACAGCAATGGTCTGACATTTTTCGAATATACGGTGCGCAACCGCCTCGTCTTCATGAATGTGGTCCACCGGGAAGCGGATCGCATCCAGCAGCCCCCGCCGGTACAGCTTGTTCCAGGCAACGCAGTAATACCACGCTGCCTCCTGCATCAGCCGTTCGATGAGCTGCTGCTGACTCAGAACCTCGGTTTTCAGGGGACTGCTCTGTTTTTCAGGGCCGGAATAGCCGGCCTCATAGAACGGACGGATATCGCACAGAACCAGATCGGCATCTGTTTCCTCATACCTGTCCAGCATTTTCTGAATCGTGCTGTCAAGGATCCAGTCATCCGAGTCCAAAAAGAAAACATACTCTCCCGCCGCAAGCTCCAGACCGACATTCCGGGCAGCGGAAAGTCCCCGGTTCTCCTGATGGATCACCCGGATCCTGTCATCCGCTGCGGCATACGCATCGCATATCGCTCCGCAGCGATCCGGCGACCCATCCTCCACCAGAATGATCTCCAGTCTGCGGTAGGTCTGACGGAGGATGGAATCCAGACACTGGGGAAGATATTTTTCGACCTTATAAACCGGCACGATCACCGATACCAAGGGCTCTCTTTGCACGCGCTTACCCCCTCCCAAACAAGCTGCGGATCCTGGTGCAGACGGAATACAGAAAAGGCAGAAACGGGTACAGATAGAACTGCACCAGGATGGCCTTCTTTTTCTCTTCCCCCCGCTTTGCATAAGCAAGGCTTCTGCGCACGAAGGGATCTGCGCAAACCTGCAAAATACCCCGGATCATCTGCCTTTTGGATCGCCATGATCCTTTCCCGGCTGTCCGGAAATAATTGTCGCAGACCGTCATGGCATTTCCCCACACCCGTTCATGGAACACACGGTTATCCCTGCCGATGATCTCTCCCATCGTCAGGACGCTTTCCATTGACCACCGGAACAGATTGGTATTGAGCAGCGATGTGGCTGATGCCTGATTGAAGTGATAACGATAATCCAGTGCCTTCACCACGGCAATCGTATTGCAGGCTTTCAGGTAAACACAATTGAACAGGGTATCTTCTCCCCGTGATATATCACAGCGGAACAGAATCCTCTCTCTTTCGAGGATCTCCCGCTTGTACCGTTTTGCACAAACGATCCCCGTCGGTATGGCATGGATCATTTCCGGAGCGCTTCTGAGCTGATCCAGTGTTATTCTGCAGGGTGCGGTTTCCCATGCAGCCCACAAACCATCCTCACTTTGCACACAGCAGCCGGCTGCCACATAGTCCTCTTCTCCGGCATCCATCAGATTGCGCACGTAATCCGGCAAAATACTGTCATCGCTGTCAACAAAAACGATGTATTTTCCTGTCGCATTCCGGATCGCCGCATTTCGGGCGGAGGACACGCCGCCGTTTTCCTTGTGGATCACCCGAAATCGCGGGTCCGTTTCCGCATACTCGCGGCAGATCCTGCCGCAGTTATCCGTGGAACCATCGTCTACCAGAATGACCTCCAGATTTCGGTAGGACTGACCCAGGATCGACTCCAGGCAGCGCCGCAGATATGGTTCCGCATTGTATACCGGGACGATTACACTCACTTTGTCTTCCGTCATCGGCAGTCCCTCCTTACTGTAACAACACATTCAGCCGCTTCAGCACGATCCGGTTTCTTTCCCGGATCTCTTCTGAGTGATCCGCTTCGGCATACGGTCTTTTCATGGCATCAGCCACAGTGGCCGCAATATCTGCCGCCCGGGCCGCACACAGTATGCCCGTCTCCCCGTTCCGGATCAGTTCCTCTGCGCCATCTGTATCGGTGGACACAATCCGCTTGCCCAGCACCATTGCTTCCGCAATGGTCATGCCATAGGACTCAAACCGGCTGGGCTGTACATAGAGATCCGCGCGGCGGATATAGGGATAGGGATTTTCCCGCATGCCCAGCATTGTCACACGGTCCTCCATGTGCAGCTCTGCAATCATTGCCCGGACCTCCGCCTCTGCCGGGCCGCCGCCCACGATCCACCAATGGAAATCGTCACGGCCCAGGGCCGCCAGCACCGCAGCTGCCTCCACAGCCAGATCCATGCCCTTCTCACGGGACACCCGGCCGCAGGAAACGATATGGAACAGGCCCTCCGGGAATGTTTCCGGAACGAACGCCAGACTTTTCTCCCGAATACCTTCCACATCCGTCAGATTGTGAAGGGTCATCATTTTTCCGGCATATTTCGGACGAAAAGCGCGGAGTTTCCGCTCCACTGCGCCGGACACCGCGATGATCTTGTCCGCCCTGCGGTAGCCGATCTCATCATGCCAGGCCTTCCGCATGGCGCCATGATGATAAAACAGCAGATATCTGTCCGCCCGGATGGCCCGCACCGCTGTCTCGGCGGTTACATCGCTGAAAATCAAACAAACATCAAAGTGCATATCCTGCATCTGCTTCCGGACGTAGGTTATATACAACCGGTTTTCCACCCATCTGATGGCCGGAACTGTCCACATCATGACTTTATGGAGCCGGGACGGTTGTCCGCAGTGCTCTGTCAGATGGTACATTCGGGAAAACCGGTACTGTCCGTTCTCCCGGTCAAGGGACAGCACACGGCATTGCGCTGGGATCCGCTGCCGCATATCGCCTTCAAAGATCGACCGGCGCAGCAGCAGAGTAACCTCGTATGTTTCATAGTCCATCCGACGCAACAGATTTACAAGCGCTGTTTCAATGCCGCCGATCCACAGAGCCTCGGATACAAGCAGGATCTTCTTTTTCATTTGCGAACGCCATCAGCCCCCAAATATTCCGCTCCATTTCCGAATTACTATTAAATCGCCCGCTGAAACAGCATTTTTCGATAGTGAAGTTATACCATGCTTTTTCGCAATTGTCCATGGTCGATCGGAAATCTTTTCCCCTGCAGCATCCGGAAAATACAATTTTTCCCGGATATCGGGTTTCCGGGGGTATCGGCAGTCTTTTTCGTTGATCGTCCGCTTCTGCAGTAATGCACAAGAACCGCCGCTCTGCTACAGATTGACAAATACAGCAAAAGCACCGCATGAATATTCATGCGGTGCTTTTGCGTTGAAGGGAATTTGCGAAAGGAGATGTGGAGAAATAATTTCAGGAGGTTTTTTCTTCCTTCAGTACCTTCACCAGGGATACACAGGTAGCCAGCATGATGAATATGAAGGGGAAGGCTGCCGCAATGGAGATGATCTGCAGGGGCTTCAATCCACCTGCGATCAGCAGCCCCACAGCCATGACGGACTGAACCACACCCCAGAGCACCTTCTTGCCGTTGGGGGGATTCAGTGCGCCGTCGGAGGTCAGCATGGACAGCACAAAGGTGCCGGAATTAGCAGAGGTAATGAAGAAAGTGCAAAGCAGAACCAAGGCCACGATGCACAGCACCGTTGCAAAGGGATACTGCTCCATCACCACAAAGAGACCCACTTCAGGTTTGGCAGCCACTTCCTGCAGAACCTGTGCAGACAGAACGCCGGTTTCACCCAGATGGATGCCCATGGTGCCGAAGATGGCAAACCATGCCAGACTTCCCAGAGTTGGGGCGGCAACCACACCGGCGATGAATTCCCGGATGGTACGGCCACGGGAGATCCGGGCAATGAAGATACCCACGAAGGGAGCCCACGCGATCCACCAGGCCCAATAGAAGATCCGCCAGCTTTCCACCCAGCTGTTGTCACCGTAGGTGCTGGTTCCCAGGCTGTCCCGGACGAAATCGTTCAGATAGGCACCCAGAGTATTGGTAAAGCTGTTCACCATTTCCAGCTTGGGGCCCACCAGAATGGCGGCGCCCATCAGGGCAAAGGCGATATACAGGTTCGCATCAGAGATCAGCTTGATGCCTTTCTCAATACCGGACACCGCAGACCAGATATAAATAACAGAAATAACAGCGATGATAATGATCTGAATGATCAGGTTGGTGGGAATACCAAACAGATAATTCAAACCACTATTGATCTGGAGCACGCCCAGACCCAGAGATGTCACAACACCTGCAACCGTGGCAAATACCGCCAGAATATCCACCACAGCCTTAAGCCAGCCCTTGTTTTTTCCGATGACAGGTTCCAGCACGGCGCTGATCAGGCCGGGGGTTCCTCTGCGGAACTGGAAATAGGCCAGGGCCAGTCCGATGATGGAGTAATTTGCCCAGGGATGGATGCCCCAGTGCATGAAGCTGGCCTTCATGGCAAAGTCAGCTGCTTCAGGAGTGCCGGGTGCGATGCCCGCCATGGGGGAAATGTAATGAGAGATGGGCTCAGAGATGCCCCAGAACACCAGTCCCACACCCATACCGGCGCCAAACAGCATAGCAAACCAGGACACCGTGGAATATTCGGGACGGGAATCATCGGGGCCAAGACGGATCCTGCCCCATTTGCTGACGGCGATCAGCAGGATAAAGACCACGAAAAACAGCATGGCCACAAGATACAGCCAGCCGAACTGCTTCGTCAGGAATGTATAGATGGCATTGGATACCACCGTAAAGCTTTCATTGAAGAACACAGCCCACAGGGCGATGGAGCCCGTCAGCAGCAGAGAAAGCGTAAATACCAAATTGTGTTTCGTTGTTTTTGTTTCCATGAGGTTCTCCCTTCCAGTTTGTATTGTTGACGGACGGGAAGTGTTTCCTGATATTTATTATAATGGGAACCCATGGGTTTGTCAAAATATCCAGGAAGTTTCCCTGTTTCAGATAGCCCGCCTCCTGCCGGAAGTTCACCCACCTTCCGGCAGGGGGCACTCTGCGTATGTCAAAAAAAGAAGGAGGAGGGAAACATACGCAAAGCTATGGCTGTCTGTGACAAAATACGGAATCATGCCGCGCAGGTGTAAGGAAAGAGGATATACTTACACGCTGAACACGGTCTGTTCCTGGACATCAGTAGCAATGGCCTGGATGGCGACCTTGGTTCTGTGATAACGCAGCTTCCACTGGTCTTCCTTCGGCGTGGAGGGATCGCCCAGAGGATAAGGGATGGAAATGGTGGGAACCATTCGGTTTGCACCAACCGTCTTGGAAACGGGGATCAGATTGCACATATGGACCACGGGGATGCCGGTACGCTCAATCTCTTTGACCATCGTTGCACCGCAACGCGTACAGGTACCTCATGTCGACACCATGATGACGGCGTCCACGCAGTCCTCCTTCAGATAGGGTACGATCTCTCTGGCCATTCTGGCGGCCTCAGATTCGGTGGTGCCGGTACCCACTGTGGTGTAGAACCAGTTGTGGAGCGCGCCGTAGAAGCCTTCCTTTTCCAGAGCCCGCAGGGCATCAATGGGGGTAATGACATCGGGATCGGCGTCAGCCGCAGCCGGGTCGAAGCCTGCGTGGACAGTTTTGAATACGCCGCCTTCCAGGCCATCGGCACCTTCAATGCTGTAGCGGCCCCAGCGGGTGGCAGAGGCAGACTGGATCCGGTCAGGGTTGTCCACGGGGACGATGCCGCCGGTATTCAGCAGGGCGATCTTCGCCTTCTTCAGATCCTTGATCGCAGGAGCGATGGGCACCCGGTCGATCTTGGGGATGGGCATTTCGGTGACAAAGGGCAGTCCATTGACCTTCTTCAGCAGCATGTCGATCATACGCTCGGAGGCGGGCTTGCCGTCCTTGCGCCATACCTGATGCCGGATGCCCCGGGGGAAGCAGCCTTCCTCCTCGGCAGGACCGATCGCAACGCCGTCCAGCAGCTTGTTGGCAAGTGTTACCATATTGGAAAGATCCTTGCGCATCTTTGCGGCAGAATTGGCGCCCTTCAGAATGTACATATCCTTGCGGAACATATTGACGCCAGGGGTTTCCACATTCATGGAAGTCACCACAGGAACGCCGAACTTTTCTTTCACAGCCTTGCAGATCAGACCGCAGGCAACGGTGTAACGGCCGGCCTGGAAAGCAGGGCCTGCCAGGAAAATATCAAACTCCAGACCATCCAGCATGGCCAGGATCTTTGCGCAGGTCTCCTCAGGGTTGGAGCCCATGCAGTTGTCACCGCAGATGATGGTGTGGGTCACCTCTGCGTGGAGGGTCTTGGCCATCTGCATGGCAGGGCCCACCTGGCCTTCCCGGATCTCCGGTTCAAATCCGGCCTTTTCCTCGCCGCCGATCTGGCCGAAGAACTGGTTCAAATAAACGATCGCTTTTTTCATGGTATATCCTCCCTTCTTAGAATGCCATCATCTGCTTGGGAGACCAGCCCGCAACCTGATCGCCGCAGAAAATGCCGTTGTTTTCCATGATTACGGATCCGTCGGGACGTACGGAGGGTCCCAGGATCTCATCATGTTCCCAGCCGCCGGAGTTGCCGTCACGGCCCAGGGCTTCCAGCTCGCCCAGCACCACCTTCATGGGGGGCAGCTCGATGAGCTCGCCTACGTTACCGCAGGAAACGATGGCGTCGCACTTTTCATCCAGGGTGACCAGCGGCTGGCCCCGGCCGTCACGGCCGGTGGACTCGTTGGTAACACCGATGGTCTTCACACCGGCATCTTCCAGCGCCACCAGGCAGGCCACAAAGTCGGCATCGGGATTGCCGTAGCCTTCTTCGGCCACAACTGCGGCATCGGCGCCCAGGCTTACTGCCAGCTGGGCCACGAACTGAGCGGCGCGCTCCTTCTGTTCCAGGGCAACATTCAGGTTGGACATGATGACGCCCAGGAAATTCAGAGTCTTGCCATGCTCCCGGTACAGAGCCTTGATATTGGGAGTATTCTGGAAATCATAGGTGGACCACTTGGAGGAGCAGGGCATGAAGGAGCCGGAAACAACCGCGCCGTCCAGGATCTCATTGGGATTCATATACGTGGGCAGGAACCGGTTCAGGTCCCAGCCGTAAAGCAGATCATTGTAGCCCAGGGCCTCCATCTGAGACTGGGGCTGCATGACATAGACCACGGAAGGCAGTTTTTCGGTCTCGGGATCTCTGCCCCGGACGCTGCCCATCTCGTAAACTTCCACTTCCTCCGGCTCCAGTTCCTTCACGCAGCCGGCGATAAACTCCGCCAGCTTGTGACCGGCCCGGCGCAGGGCATCATTCATCTTCTGCTGCTCGAACCGTTCAAACGCCTCGTTGGTATCGGCCACCAGTACGATGTTCAGCAGATTGCCGAAGATAGTCATCTTCTGGCCGGGGCCGGCCATATCAATGAGGCCGTCCTGGAAACCGCCCATGTGACGGCCCACCACCAGAACAGAGCAGTTCTTCAGGGCATGGACCTTTCCTTCACCGGCAGGCAGCAGCTTGCTGGTGTAGCCGGGAAAAATGCCGCGGCCGTCGGGCCGGACACGGGGCTCGATGGCCTCCTTGACGGGGCACAGGCGAACCTCTTCGCCGGGCTTTACGATGTAGAGTTCCGCTTCAGTGATGCGGTCATCCTGGCGGATGAAGTTCAGTGCTTCCTCCTTCTGGATGGTCAGGATACCATCCCGGAAGGAAAGAGCATCGCCAAAAACGATGTCACGCACATGGAAATTACCGATTTCCAGTTTCATTTTGCTCCTCCTTTTTGAACGTTGAATACGCTTGCCAGCATTCAAAACACTTTAATAAGCGCGCTTTGTAATTAAATAATACTAATAAGCGCGCTTTTTGTCAATGGGGTATTTGTAGATTTGTAAACACTCACAAAAACCGCCCTTATTTCCCCCGTCGACAATAAGCGCGCTTATTAAATATGCACAGAAGATCCGCTGTATTTATCGCTCCCCAGAATAAGACTTGCATTTCTTCAGATATATGATACAATTCAAGTAGATAATCGCGCTTAGCACGGAAGAAAGAAGGAATCGCTATGATCGACTGGGAAAAGGACGCCGATAAGAAAAGAAACGCCGTTGCCTTTGTTGAGGCCACCCAGGCCCTGATCGACAGTGAGGGGCTGGACAAGATCTCCATCCGGAAGATCGCGGAAAAGGCAGGCTTTCACAATTCCACCATTTATCTCTATTTTAAGGATGCCAATCAGCTGATTCTGCTGGCCTCGCTGAAGCATTTTCAGGCCTACAGCCAGCGGCTGGCAGAATACAGCACTGTCATCGCCAGTCCGACCGACAAATTTTTGGCCATCTGGCAGGCCTTCGGCGAGACAGTCTTCCGCAAGCCTCACATTTTCCGGAATTTCTTTTTCGGAAAATACAGCAGCAATCTGACTCCCATCATCAACCAGTATTACCGGTTGTTTCCGGAAGAAAAGCCTGCCTACACAGGAGACATCGAGGAAATGTACTTCGGCGGAAACATCTCTGACCGGTGTATGCAGATCCTGAAACCCCTGACCGATGTGGAGTCTACCCGTGTCACAGAGGAAAACATCGATTTGGTGAATACCATCATCGTGGCCTGCCTGAAGCAGTTGCTGGATCAGGCCTGTGCCGATGGCGATGCAGACCCCGATGACTGGAACGACCAGCTGATCCAGATGATCTGCCATGTGGCCGGTGTGGAATAAAGGACGCCAAGGACGATATCCGGTTTTCCGGGTATCGCCCTTTTTTACCGATGAGACGCAGGATGCGACCGAAGAGACCGAAATCCACAATTCCCCCATTTGTTTTGCTATGATGTTCCCGAAGCAAAACGAAATGGAGGTCAACACCTATGCAAGCAATCCATGCAACAGCTCTTGTCAAGCGGTACAAAGACCTGACCGCCGTAGACGGGCTGAACCTGAAAATTCAGAAGGGAGAACTTTTTTCCCTGCTGGGAGTCAACGGCGCCGGAAAGACCACCGCCATCAAAATGCTCTCCTGTCTTACAAAGCCGACAGCCGGAGATGCCCTTGTGGGCGGCTACAGCATCACCGGGGAGCCGGATCAGGTAAAGCGTCTGATTGGCGTCTCGCCCCAGGAGACCGCCGTGGCACCCAACCTTTCCGTAAAAGAAAATCTGGAACTGATCTGCGGCATCCACGGTTTTTCCGGAGATAAAACAGAAGCAAAGCTCCGGGAGCTTTCCCGTCAGTTTTCTCTGCAGCCTGTCCTGGGGCGAAAGGCAGGCAAGCTGTCCGGTGGCTGGCAGCGCAGAGTCAGCATTGCCATGGCCCTGATCAGCGAGCCCCGGATCCTCTTTCTGGACGAGCCCACTCTGGGTCTGGATGTGATGGCCAGGCACGGGCTCTGGGATGTGATCCGGAAGCTGAAGGGAAACATCACCATCATCCTGACCACCCACTACATGTAGGAGGCGGAGGCCCTTTCCGACCGGATCGGCATTATGATGAATGGACGGCTGCTGGCCGTGGGGACTCCGGAAGAACTGAAAAACGCGGCGGGAGCCGGAGACTTTGAAACCGCCTTTATTTCCATCGTAAAGGAGGGATCGGTATGAAAATGCTGACCTTTGCCAGACGGTGTGCAAAGGAGATCCTGCGGGATCCCATCAATCTGAGTTTCGGCCTGGGCTTCCCTCTGGTCCTTTTGCTGTTGCTGAGCGCGCTGCAGGCCAATATCCCGGTGCCTTTGTTTGAGATCGATACCCTGACACCGGGTATCACCGTTTTCGGACTGTCCTTCATGACCCTGTTTTCCGCCACACTGGTCTCCAAAGACCGGGAAAGCGCCCTTCTGCAGCGGCTTTACACAACGCCGCTGACAGGGACAGACTTTATTCTGGGGTACCTGCTGCCGCTGCTGCCCATCGCCCTGGGACAGACCCTGATCTGCTATCTTTTTGCGATCCCTCTGGGCCTGACCGCAGGCGCCGGAATTCTGTATGCTGTTCTGGGGATCATCCCCATGGCGGTTTTCAATATCGCCCTGGGGCTTCTGTGCGGCAGTCTTTTCGGTGTGAAGCAGGTCGGAGGCGTCTGCGGCGCACTGCTGACCAATCTTTCCGCCTGGCTTTCCGGCGTCTGGTTCGATCTGGCCCTTGTGGGAGGCACATTCAAAAAAATCGCGTATGCGCTGCCCTTTGTACACGCTGCAGAGCTGGAAAAGGCTTTGTTCCGGGGAAGCTTTGCGGATGCAGCAGATCATATTCTGCCGGTCCTTCTGTACAGCGCGCTGGTCACGGTGGCTGCTGTGCTGTACTTCCTCAGGCAAATGAAACATCAGTAAGGATGTGAGGCAATGAAATACAAGCTCATTATCGACAGGGACGCGGAAGAGTCCGTTACCGTGGTTGCCCGCGGGCCCTCTGCCCTGACGCAACAGATCGAAGATCTTGTCCGCAGCCGGTCCGGTACAGACTGTCTTCTGGGATACCGGGAGGACGAAATGCGGAAGCTGCCATTTTCCGAAATTGAATGTATTACCATTCTGGACAGAAAAGTGACCGCCATCGACACCGCCGGCAACCACTACCGCATCCAGGAGCGGCTGCGGGATCTGGAACCCATACTGCCCGCCGGCTTTATCCGCATCAACAAATCCACCCTGGCCAACGAGCACCGCATCCTCCGGTTCGATGCGGTATTCAGCGGCGGTGTGGATGCGGTGTTTCGGTGCGGCTACCGGGAATATGTTTCCCGCCGGTGCTTCGCAGAGATCAGAAGGAGGTATGAAGGAAAATGAAAAAGTACATTCCGGAATTTATCCGCCGGGGCCTCATTGCCTGCGGCTTCGGCCCCATGGTGCTGGTGGTCTGTTATCTGACCCTGCAGCAGCAGGCGGGTGTGCAGGTGCTGCGTGTCAGTCAGGTCTGCCTCGGCATCGTCTCCATATCTGCCCTGGCCTTTGTTGCCGGCGGCATGAATGTGGTCTATCAGATCGAACGGCTGCCTCTGATGGCAGCGGTACTGATCCACGGCGGTGTGCTGTACCTCAGCTATCTGGCAACCTATCTTGTCAACGGCTGGCTGAAACGGGGGATCCTGCCGCTGCTGGTATTCACGGTGGTTTTTGTTGTTGGTTATCTGGCTGCCTGGGCGGTCATCTGCTTCACAACAAAACGAAAAACAGAAAGCCTGAACGAAGTTCTGAAACGAAAGCAGCAGGCAGGCGGGGAGAACTGAGCATACCGGATCCATGGCCATTTCTGCAAAACCGCTTTTCCGCATAGGTTTCGCAAAAACGGGAAACCCTAGGAAAAAGAGGTGACAACGTTGATCTTAGCCTATTTTCGCGCCATCATCCTGTATCTGGTGCTGATTGTTTCTGTCCGGCTCATGGGAAAGCGGCAGATCGGCCAGATGGAGGCCGGGGAATTTGTGGTAGCCATGGTCATTGCGGATCTGGCTGCGGTGCCCATGCAGGACAGCTCCATCCCCCTGCTGTCCGGTCTTGTGCCGCTGCTGACGGTGGTAGGACTGGAGCTGGTGCTTTCCTTTCTGCTGCTGAAATGTGTGTGGCTGCGCAAACTGCTCTGCGGAATGCCGGTGATCCTCATTGACAACGGCAAAGTCCTCCCGGAGAATCTCCGCCGCACCCGGCTGACACTGGATGAGCTCATCAGCCATCTGCGGCAGAAGGATATTCTGAATCTGAACACCGTACAGTATGCCATTCTGGAAACCGACGGAAATCTCTCCGTCTTTCCCTATCCGGAGTATCAGCCGGCCTCTGCAGGAGATGCAGGGATCTCTCCGCCGGGTCAAAGCATGCCTGTCACCATCATTGCCGATGGTCGTCTCAGCCGGGAGGAGCTGCTGCGCAGCGGTAAGGATATGCCCTGGCTGCGGAAGATCCTGGGGCAGCACAGAGCCCGTCAGGAAACCACACTGCTTCTGACGGTGGACAGCGAGGAGAATGTTATATGGATCGGAAAATCGGACCGGTAGGCTTCCGGGAAGTGCTGGGCATTGGTCTGCTGACGGGATTTCTCCTTATGGGGCTACTGAGCGCCTGGTATCTGAACCGCCGGCAGGATGTCATTGCCGCGCAGCTGGAGGACAGCGTCTGGCTGGCACTGTCGGGTCAGTGGGAAAAGGCCTGTCAGGGGGTAGAAAATGCCCGGACTGGCTGGGAATCGGATCGGGCTCTCTGGGGAATCTTTGGGGATCAGACCCCAATGGAGGAAATCGATGCGCTGTTTGCCCAGCTGACGGTATATGCTGCCGCCCGTGAGCCGACGGATTTTGCCTCCGGCTGCGCAGCGCTGGCACAGCATCTCAACGCCATGGGGAATGCCCACCGCCTGAGCATACAAAATGTGCTGTAAGGCAGATATTGTCGTGCGGTTGGCAGACTGCATCCGCCTGTTTCGTGGGGTTTCCCTGTGTCAATGCCTTTACAATAGCACTACTACTGCAAAGGGAGGATCGGCAATGCAATGCCAGAAGCTGAAAACCTATATGGAAACGGGACGGGTGGTATTTCTGCCCGCCCGGTCCATCCGGCCAAATCCGGCGCAGCCCCGGAAGGTATTCCGTCAGGAGCCGTTAGCGGAGCTGGCCGATTCCATCCGCCGGCATGGAATCCTGCAGCCCCTTACCGTTCGGCGCAGCGGACTGGGCTATGAACTGATCGCCGGGGAACGTCGGCTCCGGGCGGCCCAGATGGCGGGACTTACGGAGATTCCCTGCATCATCATGCAGATGGATGATCAGGAATCCGGTATGGCCGCCATGGTGGAAAACCTCCAGCGGCAGGATCTGGACTTCATTGAAGAAGCCCAGGGAATCGCCGGGCTGATGGAGCTTTTCGGCATGAGTCAGGAGCAGGCAGCCCGGCTGCTGGGGAAAAGCCAGAGTGCCATCGCCAATAAGCTGCGGCTGCTGCGCCACAGTGAGGCGGTACTGATTGCCCTGCGGGAAGGAGACCTGACAGAACGCCATGGGCGCGCGCTGCTGCGCCTCGGCAGCGAGGAGGAAAAGCTTTCCGCCATCGCCCGGATCGTGAAGGAGGGCATGAGCGTGGCCCGGACAGAAAGCTACATAGAATCCCTTCTGAGCAAGCGGGAGGATCTCCCCAGAAAAGCCAACGTCAGCGCCTTTCTCAACAGTCTGACCCAGTCCTTGCAGAAGATCCAGCGCAGCGGGGTCAGTGCTGTCTCCGAACGCCGGGAAACCGATACCCAGATCGTGCTGACCATCACCATACCAAAATAAAAACGGGTGCAGAATTTTCTGCACCCGCTTTTCTGTAAATATTAACCGGGGATCTGGCCTTCCTTGCCGCTGAGCAGATTGATCAGCGAGGCAGCAAACACCACGATGGCCCCGCCGATGCCCCAGATCTTTGTGGTCTGGCAGCGCATCGTCTCGCTGGCGCAGACACCGATGAGGCTGGTGAACACCAGGAACAGCAGTGCAGCTGCCACAGCGGTGACCACCATCAGGCCCTTGTATTCCTTCTTTGCCAGCAGAGCCATAACCGCAGCGGCCAGAATGATGACGGAAACGGCAATGGCAGCCTGACCGGCCCAGTGGCACTTCATGGGGATCTGGTTGCCGTTTACCAGCTCCAGCAGCTTGCCGCAGACCGGCGCCCAGAGCTTCACTGCGCCCATGACACACAGGGCTGCAAGGGCCTGAAGAGCAATCATTATCTTATTCATCGTTGTTTTCATATTCTTTCTCCTTTATTCAGCAATATCTGTCAGGATGCCATCCTCCAGACGGAGCCGGCGGGTAGCCTGACCGGCCCAGCGGCTGTTATGGGTGACCATCACAACGGCAGTACCTTTTTTTGTCTGTTCCTTCAGAATCCGGATGATCTCCCGTGACCAGTGTTCGTCCAGATCGTTGGTGGGCTCATCCGCCAGAATCAGCTCCGGCTCATGGATCAGGGCCCGGGCCGCCATAGCTCTGCGGCGCTGTCCGCCGGAAAGCTGATGGGGGAAGAAATCCGCCCGATCCTCCAGTCCAAACTGGTACAGCAGCTCATCCACCTTCTTCAGATCCTTCCTGGCGCCCACGCGCTGGGTGAAGATCAGATTCTCCCGGAGGGTCAGGGCCTGGATCATGGTGCTGTCCTGAAATAGGAAGCCGATCTTTTTCGCCCGGAAGGCGGATTTTTCAGCATCATTCCATTGGGCAACATCCTGACCACCGTAAACATAGCTGCCCTCATCGGCCTTCAGTAATGTACCCATAACATACAGCAGGGTACTCTTGCCGATGCCGGAGGGGCCCTCCACGGCAATGAAATCTCCTTCGTGAACGGTGAGGGTAATGTCTTTCAGCGGCGTGACCACCTCACCCATCCGGTAGTCCTTATGAATATGTTCCAGCTTGCAGATTTCCATTTCAGTTCACCTCTCCCTGGGTAATGGCTGCCTGAGGATCCATGGATGCGCTCTTCCAGGCCGGGAATACCGCTGCCGCAAAGCCCAGCAGCAGCGCCAGCACCACACCGGCCGCGCCGCACAGCAGGGCCAGAGGGCTGCTCCAGACGGAGGGAGAAAGCTTGAAGGCATCCTTCAGCAGTTCAATGATGGGGTCCATACACAGCAGCGCAATGCCGCTGCCCAGAACACCGCCCATCAGCGCCATGGCGCAGGTCTCACCGATGATGAGACCGAATACCTGGCTCTTTTTCAGGCCGATGGCCCGCAGCAGGCCGATCTCCTTCTTCCGCTCCTTGGCCAGAGCATTGAACCGACCCACCAGCGACAGCACTGCGATCAGCAGGGAGGCCAGCCACAGGGCGAACATGACCTGCATAGTCACCTCCAGCTGGCTCTGCAGAGAGGAGATGGTCTCACCGGTGAGGATACACTTGGCCTCGATACCGGATTCCTCCACCTGCCGGACAAAGGCATCGGGATCCACGCCGTCTTCAAATTTGATCATGATGACGGAGATAAAATCGTGGGGGTCCCGCTTGGTCCAGTTGCTCCGGAGCACCTCCGATTCCAGGCACATATCCTGGGCGGTACGCCAGTCCATGAAGAAGGTGGAGTCCATGCCGGTGCCGGTGGGCTGCAGCGCGGCAACCACCTTGAAGACCCGGCCCAGGATCATATAATTGTAGCCCACCAGATCATCGTCTTCATAGTTATGACCGATGATCAGCTGCTCCTGATCGATGCCGTTCTGGTAGGCTTCCTCCAGATAGGGCTTCAGAATAAAGTCACTTTCCGGATCATAGCCGATGATCCGGGCCTCTTCGCCGGGATCACAGCAGCCCAGAGCCAGCGTCTGGCAATAGAACTGGGGTGTCATGGCGGCCACACCCTCCAGCTGCTTTGCCTCCTCCACTACTTCAATGGGCATGTAAATGTTGGACGGCATAGCAGTGAAAAGCAGATCATCCGCCTTTACAGAGGAATACTTGGGCATCAGGACGGCATCGGCACCCAGGCGCTCCCGACTCAGGGCAAGGCCCTGCGACACCGTCTGGAAAACACCCAGAACCATGACAAACACCAGCACCGTCAGCATGGTGATGGTCACGGTCAGGGTGGACTGGGTCCGCCGCCGGGCAATGTTGTTCCATATCAGCATAAACATTTCTTTCTGGTCTCCTTCTTAACAAATCCTACTCATGGCAGGGATCTTCAATGGTGATGATCTGTGCAAGGACCCGGATCGTTTCTTTGGGGATCTCCCGGACGTCCTCCGGTGTGATGGTGGGATCATTCTGCAGCAGATTCTGCCAGGCCAGATACCTGGGGATGCACAGATTCACTCTCCGGGCAGCCTTCACTGTTTCCCAGTCCACCTGGCAGTAGAGGATGTTCTCCTCCCGGGCGATGTTGTAGGCCCGGCACAGCACTCTGCTCAGTATCTGCTCAGCATGCGCGCTGCTCCCACCCCCTGCCACTGTAATGGTGATGGTGCTGTTCTTCTCCAGATAGGGCTCCATGCCCTGGCTCAGGAGGATCCGCTGCATGGCATCGTCATAGGACATGCCGATCACATCAATATCCTTCACCAGCGCAGCACCATCGGAATTCCGGCCCTCCAGGGCGATGACCCGATCCAGTGCGTTGACCTTCAGTTCGATGGAGGGATTCACATCCACCGAAATGCTGGCAGAGGGGAAGAACCAGGTCCAGCCGCCGGCCAGAAGCAGTACCATCGTCAGCAGGCAAGAAGCCATACGGTGTCTGCGCCGGTGCAGCTGCAGCACATTGCGGCCATAGTCAAAGGTCTTTTTTCTGACCGAGGCTCTTACTGTCCGTTTCAGCCGTTCCGGAGCCTGAACGGCATTGAAGGCCTCGCGTATACGGTTATCCATTCAAAGCACCTCCCAGAGCTTCTTTCAGCAATTCCTTTCCCTTGTGCAGATGGGTATATACTGTGTTGGGATTGCGGTGCAGGATGCCGGCGATCTCCGGAGCGGTATAGCCCTCGTAAAAATGGAGATAGATCACATCCCGGTACTGCCTTGGCAGGGACCATACTGCCTCCATCACGGCGTACTGCTCCTGGGTAATCTCCGGGGCGTAGCCCGTCAGTTCCTCCATGGAGATGGTACGGCTGTAAAAGAAGCTTTTCAGATGATCCTTGCAGGCGTTGATAGTGACCCGGATCAGCCAGGCCTTTTCATGTTCCGGACTTTCAAAGGGCTTGCTGTGCAGAACATATTTCAGAAATACGGTTTGAAAAATATCCTCCGCATCCGTGCTGTTCTTCAGGTACACCGTGCACAGCCGCAGGATCATATCCGAATACAGCTCGATCGCCTTGTTCACTTCCTGTTCGCTGCGCATGGCATCCTCCTTCCCGGGTCACGTTCACCTAAAATACGACTGAAACTCTGGCTTCCATTTAAAAAATACCATATCATGTCGCTTTTTTTCTGTCCAATCAGATATCCGTATCAGCGTCGCTTATTTATCAGATTCTATAATAAATAAAAAGAAAGGCACAGTTTCCTGTGCCTTTCCTTTATGCAAATTCTTCCAGGATCTTCGTGCAGCCCTCCACGATATCATTCCAGGTGGCAGTGAAATCCCCGGTGTACCAGGGATCCGCCACATCCCGCGTAAGCAATGGCCGGATCTTCTCCGGATCCTCCGGCAGCAGCCGGGCCAGATACCGGGCATTGCTCTGGTCCATGTAGTAGATTCGGTCAAAATGGCGGTAATCCGCCATGGATATCTGCCGTGCAGCGTGTCCCTCACACCTGACGCCGTGTTTTTTCATCTCCCGCCGGGCAGGGGGATAGACGGGATTGCCGATCTCCTCCCGGCTGACAGCCCGGGACGCGATCTCAAAGTCGTCCTCCCGTCCGGCCTTTTTTACCATATCCTTCAGAACAAACTCCCCCATGGGACTGCGGCAGATATTGCCGTGGCAGCAAAAAAGGATTTTTATCATCTCTTAAAACCTCTTATAACCTATTATTTATTACAAATCCGAACTTTTTGAAAAGTTTCAGATTTCATAAATTGGTGTAAATTCACGCAACTTTTCGCCCAAATGGTGTAAATTTGGTGTAAGTGTTGTGTCCCAGTGTCAACCCGACTTAAGCGCCTTTTCCGGCAATTGGAACTGTAATATCTTCTGCATCGACTGCTCTGCGTGGTCATAACTTGCATGCGTATAGACATTCATGGTGACTCCCGCATCGGAGTGACCCATCAGGTATTGCAGGCTTTTCAGGTCCATACCGGCATTGGCCATATTGGTGCAGAAGGTGTGCCGGAACACGTGGGGTGTGATCTTCGGCAGGGGCTTATCAGGATGCAGCTTCCGGTACTTTTTCAGCGCCCATTGGAAATGATGCTCCAAGTGCATGGCTACTTTGGGATTGCCGTTCTTATCCAGCAGCAGGAAACCGGAATAGCCGTCGATGATCCATTCCTTAGAAGGCTTCTTTCGGTTTGCAATGATGCTTTTCAGTGCTTTGTACACATTGTCCGTCATGGGAATGAATCGGCAGCCGCTTTCGGTTTTCGTCTTTTCCACATAGTAGGTACAATCCGGCTTGCGGACAAGCTGGTGATCTACCCAGATCCGACGCTTCTCAAAATCCAGCTGCTGCTTGGTCAGCCCACATAGTTCGCTGACACGCATACCTGTTTCCAGCAACACAACGAACTCGTCATAGTAGCAGGAGAAATGCTTATCTTCCTTGATAAAGGTCATGAAGATATCCGTCTGCTCCTGGGTCAATGCAATTCGCTTTTGGGAATCGTTTTTGACTACATCTGACAGCTTGAATTCAAAGGGATTCTTGGGGAGGATATCTTCTTCAAAGGCCATCTGGAAAGCGGGTTTCACAACGCCGCGAACACTGGTGATGGTACTGTATCCTCTTCCGTCCTTTTGCAGCTTCATCAGCCACAGCTTTGCATCCGAGATTTTGATATCCCGAATCTTCCGATAGCCGAAATCTTCTTTCTTTACAAGGTTGTAGACAAAGTTGTATCCCACCTTGGTAGCATTGCGGACTCCCTGTTTCAAGCTGATGTAGCGTTCCAGCAATTCGATGACTGTCACATTGCCTGCATTGTAGTCCACACCGGAGTCCTGTGCCTTGTTGATTTCATCTTCCTTGACTCGTAATTCTTCCAGCGTGGGTGCGTAAACGGTACGACGTTTTCCTGTCACATCCTGATAACGATATTGGTAAGTCAGGTCTTTACGTTGGCTCTCTCCTGTCCGAAGGACTCGCCCTTTTTTATCTTTTCTTTTTGCGGACATTGTCAAACTCCTTTCCATGGTGGAGAGGCCTGAATTTGACAAACACATTTTATCACATCCAGGCCTCAAATTCCACCATTAAGTAATATTTTCAGTTATATCGAATACGCCTGTTCCAGATACTGCTCGAACAGGCGTCTTTTGATCAGTCGCTTGGTACCAACGAAGAGGACAAATTTACACTGTTCATCCTCGGTCAGCTCCCGAAGCTTATTCATGCCGATCCCGAAATAGGCAGCGGCTTCTTCAATGGTCAGGTTGGCTTTTTCCCAGATCGGGACTTCATGCTTCATAGGCAATATCCTCCTGTTTCATAGAGTCAAAAGAAATTCGCCGAAAAATTCGGCGAATTTCTTGAATGTTGGATTTTCTGATGTTGATTGCAGCTTTCCGGTAATTATTCATGGCTCAAAGTTTCCTTTCTGCCAAGGTTCGCGTCACTGTAAATCGCAAGAATTTCCGTAGGAATGTTATCCACGATCTTGCGCAGCTTTTCCAGTTCCTGCACTTGCTGGAGCAGTTCCAGACGTCGTGTGACGCTTTCCTTGCTGGCATCCACCTTCTTTTCCAACACAGCGATTTCTGCTCTCAGTTCCTTATAGGCGGCATCATACTTCTTCAGCCGGGTACGCATCTTCTCCACACCGGGAGTATACTTTTCCAGAAGAGCCTCAATCTCTGCTGCCCGTTTCTTTGCATTCAGGGGATTGATGTCGGCAAGCAGTTCCAGCAGCATATCCTTCTGCTGATTCAGATGCACCGCTTCCTTGAACAGCCGGGGCGGGATATGGGTTCTGCCGGTCTTGCTGGCAGATTCGCCACGCTCCAGATCGGGATAGAACTTGACCATGTAGCTCCAGAAATCGTCCTGCCACTGGGTCAGCTTTTTCTTGTTGCCCACGATCTCCTTGGCGCTGAGTCGATTGTCCGGCGTCAGCGGCACAAAGCAAAAGTGCATGTGGGGCGTTTTCTCGTCCACATGCACCACGGCGGAAATATATGTATCGGGGTCCTGCTTGGTTTTCATAAAGTCCACTGCCCGGTCAAAGAACGCCTTGACTTCTCTGGGTTTCTTGCCCTCGAAGAACTCCGGGCTTGCTGTGATCAGCGCTTCGATCATCTTTACGCTGTCCTTCCGTACCCGGCAGCCGGAAGACTGGATCAGCTTATCCACTTCTCCTAGATACCGGCCATCGGGATTTATCAGATGGAAATTAAGCTTGCTCCGCTGGATATCAATGTCCGGGTTGCTGGCATAGGCTTCCTTCATCCGTTCATTATGTGCCTCGATTATGGAAATGGTCTGGCCCTTGTACTTCTTCATGCGGAAGATCGCATATTGTCCTTTCATCATGCGTCCCTCCGTTTCTGCCATACAATGTCATAGCCCATCACATCGGCAAGCTGCAGGGCTTCCACATACCGCAGGGAACCTCTGCCCAACTTGGCAGAGAAGTTGGAAAGGCTGTCACTCCAGCCATATTCCATGGATAGGGCATCCACAACCTCGGCCATGGTGAAGTTTGCCATCATGATCTGGGCCTTGATGGCATTCTTGGTGGTTTGGTTCGTAATTTTCATATTTCTTATTCTCCTTAATTCAGTAGTTAAATAGGCGAAACCAGTTCGCCGTTAGGTGTATTTTCAGATGGGGCAGAAATCTGCCCCATTTTTTATTTGCGATGTCCCCTTGGCAAGTCATGTTATCGAATGCACGGATTCATGTCCTATTCCATCGTTTCGATCTGTTCTTTACCCAATTCGACACCGAGTTCACGATTTCGACCATCGCTTTCCCGTAAAATAGAAATATGGAACGGGAATGTTCTTTGCTGCTTTCACTACCCCTCAATTCGCCCCGGTGTAAATTAAGGTAGTACCGGCAGAAAGAAAAATATAGGGAAATACCAAAATCATGTGTACCGTACGTACATGTGTACAACCGACCCCAGTACGCTGGTACGTATGTACATATTGTTTTGGGGTTCTTATCAGAAAATTTTAATCAGGCTGCGGACTCCCAGGAATCCCCACACGCGACGGCCTTGTGCGTTAAAACCGTTGTTGTTATGCTCCAGATTGTATTTCTGCTCATTGGCACAGAGGAAATTGCTGAAGGTTCTGGGGGACAAGGGCTTTTCTGAATTGTCATCACACCAGATGGTGTATAGGGTATAAAAATCCTTGGAGGTAATCCAATCGTCTGCTTTGAACAGGAAATACCCCTCGGACTCCATGAAGCCCAGAATGTTGTTGCCCTCCCGCATGGCGGCTTCCACATTGGCTCTTGTGCGTTCGCTCTGGGTAATGTGGAAGTCATTTTGGGTCAGCCGGTGCAGTCCCTCCAATGCCCAGAGGAAAATACCCTCTGCTTCGGCACACATCTTCTCTGCAATATAGGGATCGTCTTTCCGGGACTTGTCCCTGGGTTTTACGGATAAGATAAGCTGCCGACGGTAGAAACCGTCGCTGTGGTCATACAAGGCTCGCAGAGAACCATTGCCAAAGACCATGAATCGTACATACAGTTCCCCCTGGTAGCTTTGTTCCCCTTTCTTTTCCAGATCCATGGGAAGCTCTGCGGTGACGATGGTTTTGATATGGTTTGTCTGGGGAAGGGCCTCCAACTTCATATCATCATCTACCAGTAAATACTTAAATTGCTGATCCGCTCTGGCAAAGTTACTGGTTTCAATCTTTGCAACGCTGCCGGTGTTCATGTTGTTTCCCAGAAGAGAGTGCATTACAAGTCCGATCCGGCTTTTGCCCTCGCCGCCGTTGCCAATGAGGAAAAGCATCTGCTGCGCCTTGGTGCTGGGAATCAGGCAGTATCCCATATATTCCTGCAAAGTGGGAATATCCTCCGGGTACAGGAGCTGCTCCAGAAATGAAAGCCATTTTTCCGGTTTCGGGGCATCGTGGTTGTAGGATACCGGAAGCCGGTTCATACAAAATTCCTTTTCTTCCCGGAATGTTCCACCCAGAAACAAAGAGCCGTTGGCAACATGGATACGGTCTGTCTGGATCGGGAGAGGTTCGGAATAGCACATAAGCCGCAGGGCATCCAGAATATTCTGCACCTTTCTTGATAATCCGCTGGTGGCATAGGGTTCGATCCTTTCCAGAATCTCCCGCTTCAATTTGGACTCGTCAGTGATCCGTCCCTCCGTGCAGAAGAAGGTTCCGTCCACCGCAATCATGGGATGATCCTTCAAGAACTCCCGGCAGAAGAGTGCCTCGTTAATTTTCTTGCCCTCCACCCATTCCGGAACCAGATTGGTCTGCTCGTCCATGTGCGTTATCCTCCTTTCTCAAGCGTTCCTGCATCTCAGGGATGATGCTGACCAATAAAGAATCCACCATGGCAACCCGCTGCTCCAGAGTGCCGATGGTCAGGCAGTCCAGCAGATAGTCCACAGTGGATAATGATTTCATTGCTTCACAAAAGCGCAGATCCCAAATGTCAGAATCCGGTTGGGGTGCGTACCGCTCTTTCCAATCCTCCAGCAGCTTCCGGTAGGCACCTAGGATATGGATGCACAACAGCTCGTCCTCCCGGAAGCGGCGGATATTGGGGTAGCTTTGGTGGATGTATGCATTATAGGTGTTGGATTCGCCAGGACTTAACCCATAGTCCTGACACAGTTTTACAGCAGCGCTGTGGGGAGATATTCCCAAATATCTTGCGGTAAAGTCGATGACATCGCCGGATGCGCCGCAGCCGAAGCAATAGAATCTATCATCCAGCTTCAGACTGGGACTGTGGTCGTCATGGAAGGGACACCGGGCCATGCCGTGCCTGCCTACATCCAATCCGTAATCCTTTGCGGCCTGTATGGTCGGTACAGCCGCGCGTATGGTTTTGAAGTCGATCATTTGCATTTTTCCTTTCCTTTTCATTTTCGGGAGAAGGTAGCCAGTTACCGGAGAAAAGGTTTCCTCTCCTACTATATTTATGTGGAAATCCGAGAAAAACGGTCTAATCATCTGACAGTCCAAAATCAAAAAACCTGACAGCATTGGAATGTTCGGAAACCACGGGAAAGGTCCGCTTTTTGGGACTGATTCTCTGCTACAATTTAGACTGGGATCAAACGAAAGAGTCGACTTATCATGACAGTTAGCTTGTTAGACGAAAAAATATCTTTATTTTAGAACACATGTTTGGTATAATGAGCATAAAAAAGGGGGTGCGAGTATGGCTCAGAAAGTAGACTTACAGGAACGGCTTAAAATGCGGTTCCTGACCGTTGATTATAGAGATAAGCAGGAGGTTTACGGAACCAGCGATACTGCTTCAGATACCGGTACCATCGCTCTGGAAATCTTGAATATTCCGGATTATGTGTTAGAGGATCTGTTGAAGCTGACAGACCCGATGATGCAGCTTGTGGATTATTTGAATCACAATAAGAACCCCGACAATTCCACCCTGGCGATGATGCTGACTGCTTCCA
>JAFQTF010000051.1 GCA_017409205.1 Oscillospiraceae bacterium
AAAATATCTGGTTGCTGTCTATCACTCCGGCACGGAGGATCTGTACCGCAGTACCCTGGATCTGCTGGCCTATAACAAGAAACGCTGCGCCGAGCTGGCAGTAAAACGGGAGAAAGCCCAGGTACAGACACAGATGCAGCTGTAATATAGAGCGAACGCGGAAGAATTTTAGGTTCTTCCGCGTTTTTACTCTTGCAATTTTGTACTGCATCGTTTACAATGTTATCTGTAATATATAGAAGTATATCAGATATGATTGATTGGAGGCAAGCATGACATCAATCTACAACATAGCGGGTTATACCCGTATCTCTGTGGATGATGAGCAAACGAAGGACAATGTATCCATTGAAAACCAGAAAGCTATCATCGCAGATTTTGTCAAAAACAAATTTCCCGGAAGCAGTCTTACCTTCTTCGAAGACCGCGACCGCTCCGGCTACACCTTTGAACAGCGGGAGGGCTATCAGGCCATGCGCAGCGGACTGGTGAGTCACAAATATGATATTCTCATTGTCAAGGACTTCTCCCGTTTCTCCCGTCGGAACTCCCGTGGCCTGGTGGAGTTGGAAGACCTGAGAGATGCCGGTGTCCGGATTATTTCCATTGGCGACGGCATCGACTTTCCCAATGATGATGACTGGCTGAAGATTCAGTTCCAGTTCCTCATCAACGAAATGCCTGTCACTGACACATCCAAGAAAGTCAAAAACGTGATCCGCCGCCGTCAGCTGGACGGCGAATGGATTTGTGCTGCACCCTATGGATATATCATCAACGATTGCAATGAATTCGAGATTGTTCCCACAGAAGCGGACATCGTCCGGAAAATTTTCCAACTTTACAATGTAGAAGGCTGGGGTTACAAAAAGATCGCAAACCATCTGACTGATCAGGGCATCCCCACGCCCCGGATGTGTGAGCAGATGCGCAAGGAATCCAAGAACAAACCCTATAACCGGAAAGTAAATGCCGCCTGGGCCATCGTCACGGTACAGGGTATTCTGGACAACGATTTTTACATCGGCACCTTCCGGCAGGCCAAGTACACCCGGTCAAAGATTAACGGTAAAGATGTGAAACGGGACGAGGGCGAACACATCGTCATCGAGAATCACCATCAGCCCATTATCGACTACCGCACCTTTGCCATCACCCGGGAGCTTCGGGAAAAGCGCACCCGCTCCAACTACCGGGGTGTGAAAAAATACGATAACGTATACTCCGGATTTCTGGAGTGCGGCGACTGCGGCAGCCCTATGTTCTCTCTGAGTCGTCCAGATCTTGCCGCTGCCTACACCTGCGGCACCTATCATAAGCGGGGACGGTCCGGCTGCACCAGTCACCACATCCGGGTAGATACCCTGGATGAACTGCTCAGGACCTTCATTCGAAAGGTCATGGAGAATTCTTCTGCCATGCTGGAAAAGCTGAACGCCGAACTGAGCCGGGAAAACGATGACATCGCAGAAACCGAGCAGTCTGCCGATCATCTGGCAGAGGTTCTGGCAGAACTCCAGGAGGAACTGAAAACCACCAAGCGCCAGCGCATCCGGGAGATCATGAAAAAACCAGAACAGGAAGCTGTTCTGGAGGGGCTGTATGATGAACTGGAAGCAGAGCTGATCCAGAAAATCGACGGCTTAAACCATCAGATCGACATGCTGGCCGACAAGCGCAACACCATCATTCTGGTGAACCGCTCCGCCAAAACCACCATGGACGTATTCCGGGACATTTTGGAGAAAGAAGCCCTGGACCGGAATGACCTGGAACTGATCATCGACCGCATCAAGGTTTACGAAGATCATCTGGACATTCAGCTGAAAGCGGACATCGACATTCTCTTAAAATGCGGTCTGGAGGGCCTTGCCGCAAATTTTAAGTCAGGCATCGAGGATATCTCATTGACCCGTATCGTCCAGAAGGCAACCCACCAGAAGGACAAGGTCTTCGATGTCAATGTTATCAGTGAAGGCGACCCGCTGGAGATCTATACCGAAAAGGATGGCGGTGTGATCTTCCGAAAGTATTCTCCCATGGGAGATCTGCAGGAATTTGCTGCCCAGATGTGTGAATCCATTGGCTCCGCTACCGGCCATATTGCCGCCATTGCCGACCGGGACAGCATCATTGCCCTTCATGGTGCCCCCAAGCGGGAGCTGATGGACAAGCCCAACTCCCCGGAGCTGGAGCGGCTCATGGAGCAGCGCCGCAACTACCTTTATCAGCCGGGAGAATCCCCCATCCCGGCATCCCACGACTCCGACAAATACCACCTGGGAGCCGCCGCACCCATCCTGTCTCAGGGAGACCTGATGGGCTGTGTGCTGCTGCTTCTGGGGGAGGGGGACGGCCCCCTGCAGGAATCCGATCAGAATCTGGCCCGAACCGCAGCCGGTTTCCTGGGCAGACAGATGGAAAGCTAGCAGCAGCGTCTCTGCGGGTTTCCGGGGCCGTCCGGACTGAAGGAAAACCATCCCTTCCTAAAGACCATGGCAGCGAATCGCAGCAGTAAATAACAGATGCCTGCACAGGCTCCCGGCGGGAGTTGTGCAGGCATTTCTATATGTAGCTGAGGTGGGGGAAAAGCCCTTGTTCCAACGTATTGGATGGTCAAATGGACACACGGAAGGCTTCCGGCAGCTTCGCTGTTATTTGGTATTCTTTTCTTTATCCATCCATGCAAGATACAACGCATAGCCAGCTGCAATTGCCGCAAGGAAAACACCGGAAATGATTTGCCTTTGTGATGTCATGGCTGCCTCATTGGCAAAGGCGCTCAATCCATTAAAAACGCTGTGGGTGATAATGCAGATCACCAGACTCCTGGTTTTCCAAAAAATCATTACAAAAGTAAATCCGATGGCCACTGCATATATTACCTGCAGCAACGTCGGCAGCAAATCCGCACCGGAACCATTGACCAGGTTTACAATATGTCCGGCTCCAAATGTAACGCTGGAAACAACAATCGCAGATCTCACGCTGTCCTTTGCCATCGCCTGAAACAATAACCCGCGGAAGATCATTTCCTCAAGGAAACCAACACAGAACATGGACAAGACATACAGCAGTGTTTCCGGCAGGGACTGGTTCAGCCGGATGCCATACCATAAATTTACGGTCAGCAGAACGATCAATGGAATATAATACAGCATCCTTGCAGCGGGTAACTGCGGTTTACAAAGGCCGTATTTGATCATCAATCCATTCTTTTTTACGAAGGAAAACAGTGCCGCAGACAGTGCGATTAAAACCGGCAGCGTGATAACTTTCGAAATGCCGACAGCCGCCGACAGACTATCTCCTGCGGATGCGAGGACGATATATGCAATGATCCATGCGACTGCGAACCAAATTTCGCTTTTTTCGTATAGCCTTTTTATCATTTCCGGCAACCTCCCGATTCCAATTTAGTAACCAGAGCCGATCATGGACAGGGCATCCACGGTTCCCGTCATATCGGCTTTCGGCGGGAGCGGGGCTCCGCCCTGTATATTCGCGTCAAGCAGAGCCCCCCGGTTGTCTGCCGGATACAGAGAACCGGACGGCTGTTCAAACCGTCAGGTCAAACAACCGTCCGGCAACCAGGACAATCATTTCTCCGCCAGGGATATGCTATAAAGACGCTGCTGTTTACTCCTGGGGTTTGGATTCCGGTTCTGCCGCTGCCACCTGATTGACCCACAGTTTTCCGGGGTCGTGGGGCTTGAACTGGAGATACGCCAGCAGGGAAACAGCTGCAATGCAGGTAACGCCGGCCAGCACCTGGCTGACCCGGAAGGGGCCCCACCAGAGGCTGTCCACCCGCAGGCCTTCTACTATACAGCGGCCCAGGCCATACCAGGCAGCATAGGAGAGGGCCATCTGGCCGTCATAACGGCGCTTTTTGGACAGGAAGTGCAGCAGCACAAAGCCGCAGAGATTCCAGAGGGATTCATACAGGAAGGTGGGGTGATAATATTCCCATGCGCCTGTTTTGGTGTTGAACAGGCCCATTCGGAAGAAGGAATCGGTGGCGGCGCCGAAGGCTTCCCGGTTCATGAAGTTGCCCCAGCGGCCGATGGACTGGCCGATGAGGAAACCCAGCAGGATCAGATCCAGCACCGGGGACAGCTTGATCTTCTTCACCCGGGTGATGACAGCCATACCGATGATAGCGCCGATAACGCCGCCATAAATGGCGATGCCGCCGTTCCAGATGTACAGTACAGAAATAGGGTCGGCTGCGTATTCCTCCCAGCTGAAGGCGCAGTAATAAATACGGGCGCAGACAATGGCAAAAGGAGTTACCCAGAGGACACCATCGAGAATGTCGTCCTCCTTCAGGCCAAATTCCTTGCTGCGCTTACAGCAGTAGAGTACCGCCAGCATCAGACCCAGGGCGATGATGGCGCCGTAATAATGGATGGTCAGAGGGCCCAGCTGAAGGACCCGGGGGGGATTTACCTCCAGCCCCAGAAAGGGAAAGGAAATGTTGGAATAGTTTGCAGGGATCATAAGGATACTCCTTTGATATGGGATGATACATAAAGGATCGCAGCGTCTGCCGGTGGTATTTCGTGCAGAGAATCCAGAATCCACCGATTGCCGGGGCCATGGGCCATTCATTGCTCCATGGCCGGCAGGCGATCATTTTTCTTCTACGGGACGGATAACGGACAGGCAGCTTCGGTCGGCGGTGACGATGTCGGCAATGAACTTCCGGATCTCCTCCTTCTCGATGCTGCGGTAAACCTCCGGGAACCGGAAATAGTCAAATCCGGAGAAGTGATAGGCGCAGACCCGGAAACAGGTGCCATCGAAGCTGTCCAGCTGCCGGATACGGCGGCCAAGCGCGCTGCGCTTCATCCGCAGGAAGGCCGCTTCCTCAATGCCTTCGGCAGCGATTCTCTCTGCCTGCTCCAGAATGGCGGTACGGACGTGCTCCGGCATATCGCTGTCGCCGGAGCACATCAGCATGGCGCAGCCGTCGATGGTCTCGAATCCGCCGCCAAAGGAGGAATCGATGAGACCCTCTTCATAAAGCCGCAGATACAGCTCTGAAGACTCGCCGAACAGGGCTTCCGCGGCCAGATCCGCCACCATTTCCCGGCGGATGGCCTCATCTCCCAGGCCAAGAGGCTCACATTTAAACGCCAGATTGAACATGGGCATGGCCACTTCCATGATCCGGCAGGTTTCCTTCTCGGCAGTGGTCATGGATTCCTGGGGCAGGGGCTGTTTTTTGCCCACCTCTTTTTTCTCGCTGCCCAGCATCTGCCGGGCCAGGGCAGTTACCTCCTCCGGCTCCACATCGCCCACTACGCAAAGCAGCATATTGCCCGGGGTGTAGAAGGCCCGGTGGCAGATATGGAGGGTCTGGGCTGTGATTTCACGGATGGTCTGGGAGGTGCCCAGAATGGGGATCCGGATGGGATGCTTTTCGAACATGGAGACCATTAGGTTTTCAAAGATCACGCTGTCCGGGGCGTCCTGATTCATACCGATCTCCTGATCGATGATGCCCCGCTCCTTCTCCACGCTTTCCTCCGTGAAATAGGGCGTGGACACAAATTCCAGCAGCAGCTTCAGGCATTCATGGAAATTTTCCGTGCAGGAGAAATAGTAGGCTGTCAGATCATAGCTGGTAAAGGCGTTGGTCATGGCGCCCATGGCGGCAAACTCGGCGGACACATCCCGCCCTCCGGGCATATCGAAGAGCTTGTGCTCAAGATAATGGGCCATACCGGCGGGGGCGTGATATTCCCGGCCTTCAAAGGTAAAATCCGTATGGATGGCGCCGTAATCTGTGATAAAGTAGGCAAGCTTCTTGGTAAAGCCCTTCCGCTTCACCACGGCCACTGTCAGGCCGTTTTCCAGAACCTGGCGATAGCAGGTCTCATCCAGTTCCGGGTAATAGCTGGGGATCATTGGCTGCCTCCTTTCAGGAAATAGGTGGTATGAAGCTGCAGGCTGTTGGCGGCAGCCACCACCTGCTCCTTTGTAACGGCCTCCACCGCTGCCATATATTCGGCGGGGGTCATCTTCATGCCGCTTAAGGCAGCGGTGGCATAGTAGCCCTCAATGCTGCCGGGGGAATCGTGGGTGGATCGGAGGCTGGACAGGATGGCCTGACGGGCTGCAGTTAGCTCGTCCTCAGAAATATGGCCGTCCTGACAGTCTTTCAGCTGCCGCAGCATCTCCTGCCGGGTCAGCTCCTCCTTGTCGAAATCAATACCGGCAGACACGGTGACGATGCCCTTGGAGCCATAGTAGCCGGAGCCGATGGAATAACACAGGGAAAGCTTCTCCCGGATGTTCATGAAGAGTTTGCTGGTCATGCCGGAACCGAAGATGGTGTTCAGCATCTGCATGGCGGGGAATTCCGGGGTGCGGTTGGTAATGGGTGTGACGAAGCCCATGCACAGCTTGCCCTGAGAGATCTCCATGGTCTCCGTCAGATCGCTGCCTTCGCAGGAATGGAAGGCGGTCTGGGGCTTCAGACTTCTGTAATCCCGGTCCAGCCTGGACAGCAGGGGCTTCAGCAGAGATGCCACCTGTTCTCCCTCCTCGCTGCCCACATAGAAAATTTCAATGGGGCTTTCCCGGAGAATATGCTGATAGTGGTCGTACAGGAAAACCGGATCAATGACCGCCACCTGCTCCTTATCGCCCAGGCGGGGCAGTCCGAAGGTGTCCTCCCGGCACATGGTGCGCAGCAGCCTGCCCATGGCATAAGCCCGCTTGTCGTTCAGCTCCGATTCAATGGTGGCAATAAGGTTCTTTTTCTCGCTCTCCACGAAGGCAGTCGGGAAGCCTCCGTTTTCCAGCGGAGATTCCAGCAGCAATTCCCCCAGAAAATCCAGCATGGGCTGCAGTACCCGGTCACCGGGCAGGGCAAACCGGTCATCCATGAAGCCGCAGTACAGTCCTGTGGTCTGGTAGTCACCGATCCGGCGGACAACTGCGCTGACAGAAGCGCCGTAAAGCTCGTCCAGCCGGTTGGTGATGGCGCGCAGGTCGCCATGCTGTCGGGTACCACGCAGCAGCACAGAGGGTAGCAGGGCATTCATGGCGCTTTCTTCCAGACACATAGGGCGTACCAGCTGGAAGCTGAGGCAGCCCTGCTTGAACCGGGTATCCCGGCAGCACCGCAGGGTGATCCCGGGGAACAGAGAGAAGGTTTGGATCATAGAAACTCCTTGTGTAAATGATCGTTTAGCTTTCTATCGGATAAACGTACTGTTCTTGCAGGAGCAAGAAAAGTACAGGCAGAACGTTCGTAAGCTGAATGATCATTTACCGCAACAAAAATCATATACCGGATATTATATACCAAATCTTCCAAAATAGAAAGTAGTACATAAAAAATTCAGACTTTTTCCGTTGCCATTTTTCCTTCTTTGCGGTAGAATATATGTTGGAATTCGATGCACAGGAGGAAAAAGCCATGGCTTGGCTGGAATTTACCATCGACACCACCTCGGAGAAGATCGGTCATGTGGTCACAAACCTGACCGCCCGGGGATTTGCAGACCTGGTTATTGAGGATCAGGAGGAATTTGAAACTTTCCTGGAAGACAACCGGGCTTACTGGGACTATATTGATGAAGACCTGCAGGAGAAGCTGCAGGGACTTTCCCATATCAAACTGTATCTGGAGGATACGGATTGCGCCGGACGGATGCGTCTGGAGGCGGCCGTGTCCGAACTGGGCCTTTCCATGAAGGCTCAGCTCCTGGAAGAGACCAACTGGGAGGAAAGCTGGAAGGACAACTATCCGCCCCAGCCCATCGGCGAAAAAATCGTGATCCTGCCCTACTGGCTGGCCGGCACGGAAGGGGACCGGCTGCCGGTGATCCTGGATCCGGGCCTGACCTTCGGCACCGGCGCCCATCCCACCACCCAGATGGTGGTGGAAACCATGGAGGAACTGGTGAAGCCCGGCTTTTCCTGCCTGGATCTGGGCAGCGGCAGCGGAATCCTGTCCCTGACTGCCCTGCGTCTCGGTGCGCAGACAGCCACCGGCATCGATATCGATCCCAAGGCCGAGGATATCGCCCGGGAGAACGCTGCCTACAACGGCTTTTCCGCCCCCGCCTTCACTGCGCTCACCGGCAATGTCACCGAGGACAAGGCTGTGATGGAGGCTCTGGCTGCCAAGGAATATGATTTGGTGCTGGTAAACATCGTGGCGGATGTGATCATCGGCCTGGCCCCGGTGCTGCCCAATTTCCTGACGGAAAAAAGCGTCCTCATCTGCTCCGGAATCCTGGATATCCGGCTGCAGGATGTGCTGGATGCCCTGACTGCCGCGGGACTCACGGTAACTGCCGTGAAGGAAAAAGAGGACTGGCGCTGCGTTACCGCCCGCCGTTAACGATTCCAAAAAGGAGAACCCTATGAGAATTCCCTATCGCACCCAGCGCATTATGCAGCGTGTGGGTATCATCTTTCTGATCTTTCTGATGCTGTTCATCATCGCCTGGTTCTGCAGTGTCATTTTCCTGGAACGTCATGTGGTCTATACCCGGGAAGGCGCCATGCTGGACATGGAGATCTCCGCCAACGATATCATCGGCGAGGTGGCCAAGCCCCCCGTGGGCAGCACCAACATCACCATTTTCTACAATGAAGGTGACGACGCGGTGGATATGTCCGGCGAGCTGCAGCAGCTGGACGGCTATTTCATTGATATCGAGGAACTGAAGAACAACATTGCCGGAGCCTGGGATCTGCTGGAGCCGCTGAAGGCCAACACCCCAGTCATGATCGACCTGAAGGGCGGCTATGGCTCCGCCTACTACAGCTCCACCCTGCCGGGGATCATCACCTCATCAGAAGTCAGCGTGGCTTCCGTGGACGAGCTGATCGGCTACATGAGTGAGAAGAATTTCTACAAGATTGCCCGGATCTCCGCGCTCCGGGACTACAACTACGGTTTGAATCATGTGCCTGCCGGCCTGATGCACGTCAACGGTCTGGGCCTGTGGCCTGATGAGGGCCACTGCTACTGGCTGGATCCGACGAAGGAAGAAACCATCAACTGGATCATCTCCATCATCAAGGAGATCAAGAACATGGGCTTTGATGAAGTGGTGCTGACAGATTTTCGGTTCCCGGACAGCGACAAGTACCGCTTCAACGGCGATAAGCCCACCGCCCTGGCAGAAGCTGCCGCCAAGCTGCTGGCTGCCTGCGGTGACAATGATTTCACCGTGTCCTTCCAGGTGCCGGACGGTACCTTCCTGCTGCCGGAGGGCCGCTCCAGAATGTATCTGGAAAACATCTCTGCCACCAATGTGGGCATGATGGTCTCCCAGACCAGCGAGACCATTACCCAGCCGGAGCTGCGTCTGGTGTTCATTGCCGAGACCAACGACACCCGCTTCAATGCCTATGGCTGCCTGCGGCCCATTGCCGTTTCTACTGCCATGGAGGCGCAGAAAGCTGCTGCCGCTGCCCAGGCCAAGGAAGAGGCACGACAGGAGGCCTCCAGCGGCCGATACGGTTAAAAAACAAGTCCCATTCCTTTCGGAATGGGACTTTTTCTGTGCAGATATTCTTTATCAGCCTTCACTCTGGGGCTTGGGCTTGCGGTGACGGCGATGGCTGGGACGGCGGTGAGGCTTCTTTGCCTGCTCCGGTGCGCCTTCCTTTGCCTCAGGTGCTTCTTTGGGCTCTTTGGCTTCCTTCTGCTCCCGGGGCTGTCTGGGGGGACGGGGTTCCTTCTTTTCCCGGGGATGGGATTCTGACTTGGGCTCTTCGGACTTTTCGGTCTCCGGCTTTTGCTCGACCCTGTTCTGTTCTCCCTGTCCTCTGCTTCTGCGGCGGCGGGAACGGGCATGCTTCTGGAGCTGGGCAGCCTCGGCAGGCTGCTCCTCTGCTGCAGCTTCCATCTGCGGCTCCTCCACGATCTGCTCGGTGCTGTACTTGAACCGGATGGGCTCCAGCAGCAGCTTCTCCTCCTCGGGCTCCCGGCGGGTGCGCTTGCCATTGCCGGAAATGGGGGCCAGATCCGCAGGGATGGGAGGATCATTCTTCTTGGCCTTGCCGTTTCGCAGAATGGCTACATCTGTATTGGGGAATACGGAGATCTGCTCCGGGGCATCCTCCATGCGGATCTTCACCCGCTGCCGCAGCAGATCCACCTCCACCACGGTGCCCCGGCCTTCGGGGGTATCCACGAAGGAATCCATCTTAGGGCTGGTGCGGATCAGATCCTCGTAGGCTTCCTGCTCATACTTCAGGCAGCACATCAGGCGGCCGCAGGTGCCGGAGATCTTGGTGGGGTTCAGGCTAAGATTCTGGGTTTTGGCCATTTTGATGGACACCGGCTGGAAATCATCCAGGAAGCTGGCACAGCAGAAGGGGCGTCCGCAGATACCCAGTCCGCCGACCATCTTGGCCTTGTCCCGGACGCCGATCTGCCGCAGCTCGATGCGGGTGTGGAACACGGAGGCCAGATTCTTCACCAGTTCCCGGAAGTCCACCCGCTCATCGGCGGTAAAGTAGAACAGGATCTTGCTGCCGTCAAAGGCCACCTCGGCGGACACCAGCTGCATATCCAGCTGATGATCGGCGATCTTCTGCAGACAGACTTCGTAGGCCTTCTTTTCCTTTGCGCGGTTTTCGGCAATGGTCTTCTCGTCCTGGGCGTTTGCCAGACGGATAACACAGCGCAGGGGCGCCACCACATCCTTGGGAGGGATCATATGGTTGCCGCCGATGCAGATGCCGTACTCGGCGCCGCGGGCGGTATCGATGATCACATGGTCACCGGATTTGTATTCCGCGCCGTTGGGATCAAAATAATATATTTTCTGGCCGGGGCGGAACTGAATGTCCACCACCTCCACAGGGGAGTCCGGCTTTTGCAGGATTTCTTCTTCCATTGATGTTGCTCCTTATCGTTCATGTCCTTGCGGGAAAGGGTGCGCCCCACCTCGAATCGGAATTCGTTGATTGCCGGTGACGATCATACTTCGATTCGACGCGGATCAGCCCGCATTGACAGCATTTATCCTTCTTTATCGCAAAGCCCAGGTGAGCCAGCCGCATACGGCGGCGGGAGACACATTGGCGCCGGTGTATTCCAGGGCTTTTTTCAGGCTGCGGCTGATGTCGTACAGTTCTGCTGCTGTGCGGCTTTGCCCCAGGGTGCGGGACAGGGGAGACAGGGCCTGCACACCGCTGCGCAGGGACAGGGCCTCTTCCGTCAGCGCCAGCCAGCTTTGCAGGATCTCACTGAGAGCATCCCGCTTCCATTTTTCCATGGGCGTCAGCGTCTGTGTCAGTAGCAGGGGGTCCTTTTCCGTCAGCGCCCGGATCAGATCTTCGGTCTGGGGCGGTACTGCGCCGCCGGATTCCAGCAGCTCCAGAGCCTGACCCAGAAATCCGCCGCTGCGGACTGCGGCTGCCGCCACGGCCTCCGGGGAAGCATCCGGAAACCGGGCTGCCAGAAAGCTTTGCAGCGTTTCCTCCGGCAGAGCCTGCATCTTCAGCTCCGTACAGCGGGAGCGGACCGTGGGCAGGATCTTCTCCGGGTTGTCTGTCAGCAGGAAAAAGACGCCGTACTTCGGCGGCTCTTCCAGAATTTTCAGCAGGGCATTCTGGCCCTCCACACCCAGATCCTGGGGGAAGAGATAGATCTTGTAATCGGATTCGTTGGGGCGGATGAACACATCCTCCCGGAATTGCCGGACGATCTTTACCGCCACGTTTTTGTGTTCCGGATCTTCCACGGTGATATAGTCCGGATGGTTGCCGGACAGCAGCTTCCGGCAGGCATCGCACCGGCCACAGGGCTTTGAGTGTCCCTGGCAGAGAATGGCCTGAGCCATCAGCTTTGCCAGCGTTTTTTTACCGGAGCCCCGGGGACCGGAGATCAGGTAAAAGTGGGAAATATGGTTTTTTGTCAGACTCTGTGCCAGATTCTGTTTCAGCCGGTCGTTGCCCAGCAGGGTATCAAAACGCATAATTCCCTCCGAATGAGTAAGCTGGTGATGTATTCTCCACACAGATGGAGCGAGCCCTAAGGTTGTATGATAACAAACGCAGTATAGGCTCGAATTGCCCGGGGAGGTGCGCCGCGCAGCGAATCAGAATATACCGATTGCCGGCGGCAATCACACCATAATTCAGGGTATCCCCGGTTAACCCCAGATGGCGGTGAGCATGGGGATGATCTGCTTTTTCCGGCTCATGACATGGGGCAGGAAGGCAGTATTCTCCTTGGGTGTGACGGAGAAAGCCTGCTGAATGGTTTCGTCGTTGCCCAGGTACATGATGGTGGTGCCTTCCAGCAGCACATCTGTGACCATGAAGATCATCATGGAGAGCTTCTTTTCCTTCTTCATGTGCTTCATCAGCTCCATCAGTTCTTCCTTTCGATCCAGGATCACGGCGGAATCCATGCAGGTTACCTGGGAAACTGCCACAGGATGGCCGGCGATATGGAATTCCTTGTAATCCCGGGTCAGCATCTCCTGGGGACTCTTCTTGCTGATGGAGGTGGCGAAGATCAGCTTGCCCAGGAAATCCAGGGAGATGTTGCCGATCCGGGCCATCCGCTGAGCCGTCTTCACATCCCGGTCGGTACAGGTGGGGGATTTGAACATGACGGTGTCGGAGACGATGGCTGCGGCCATCAGACAGGCCAGATTGGGGGTGGGGATCAGGCCCCGCTCCCGGAACATATCGGCAATAATGGTGTTGGTGGAGCCAACAGGCTCATTGCGCAGATAGATGGGGTTGGTGGTTTCAATATCGGCAATGCGGTGGTGGTCGATGATGGCCACGATCTCTGCCTCCTCCAGACCGGGCACGGACTGGGAGGATTCGTTGTGGTCCACCAGCACCACTCTCTTGCGCCGGGGGCGCAGCAGGTGATACCGGTTCATCATGCCCACGATCTGGTCGTTTTCGTCCAGAATGGGATAGCCGGACTCCTTGTGCTTCAGGGATTCTTCCTTGGCGTACTCCACCCGGTCATCCATGTGGAAGGTGGTGATGTCCTCAGTGCGGCAGATGCGGCCGATGGGGGTGGACTGGAAGATCAGCCGGGAAGCCCGGTAGGCATCGAAGGGCGTGGTGATGATGCAGGTCTTGGTGGGGAGCTTGCGCAGATCCTCGGTCAGCTCCGTTTCGCACAGCACCAGGCAGTTGACGTTCATCTCCAGCGCACGGCGGATCATGTAAGGCTGGCTGCCGCAGATGATGATGGAGTTGGGATCCTGCCACAGCAGGGTATCCTGGCTCTGGGGCAGGGCGATGACCACATTGCCGGAGACGGTATCGGTAGTCTCACCGGCCTCATTAAGGATGGTACCCTCCAGCACGGACAGCACATTGAACAGGGGCACCTCCTGTAGATAGCTTTCGGTGATCAGACTCATGTGGTATGCCGCCACGTGATCCCGGGAAAGAACGCCATACAGGGTGCCGTCCTCATTGGCAACGGGCAGCGTGCCGTAATTCTTCTCCTGCATGATGTCCCAGGCACGGCCAACGGTGACGGCGGTGCTCAGCACGGGAGGCTTCCGGAATTCCAGATCCCGGATCTGATTGTACACATTGTAAATACGCTTGGGGGCCTGAAAGCCGAAGCGGTCCAGTACGGATTTGGTCTCATCGGAGGGGGTGCCCAGACAGGCAGCTTCGAATTCCCGGTCGCCGCAGGCATTTCGCAGAGCAGCATAGGCGATGGCGGCCACGATGGAATCGGTATCCGGGTTACGGTGTCCGGTGACATAAATGGGATCCATAAAGTTACCTCCTTTTTTGCGTATGGGGAGTGGTATTTTCGATCAGACTTCAAACCTAGGCGCAGGTGACTCCGGTGGGCCGTTATGCGGTGATCTCGCCGGCCAGATTCTGTGTGAAGAGCGTGGAAATGGCTTCCGGCTCCATACCCTGGCCAATGGCCCACATCAGCTTGGTCATGGCAGCTTCCGAGGTCATGTCCCTGCCCTGGATGACGCCAAGCTCCAGCATTTTGTTGCCCACCTGATAGACCCGCAGATCGGAGCTGTCGTACAGGCACTGGGTGGTGACCACGATGGAAACGCCGTCTTCAATGCAGCGGCGGATACCCCGCAGACCCTTGTTCAGGAAGCTGATGCCGCCGAGACCGAAGGCTTCGATAACGATGCCCTTGTAGCCCATGGCGCCCAGCATATCAAATACGGCAGGATTCAGACCGGGGGTCAGCTTCAGCAGAAATACCTCCCGGCTGATATCGGTGCGGAGTCTTGCTTCGCCGCTGCGCCGGGGCAGCACCTCCGGATCCACCACAAGGCCCAGATTGCTGACCTGTGCCGCATAGCGGGCGTTGACGCTTTCAAAGGCGGAGAAGCCGGAGGCTCTCACCTTTACGGCCCGGCAGCCCAGCATCACCTTTCGGTCAAAGGCCAGAAAAACACCGGGATGGCCTGCCGCTGCCATGGCAAAGGCAGTACGCAGATTGTCGGGGCCGTCGGACAGCATGTCCGCCAGAGGCAGCTGAGATCCGGTGAATACCACCGGCACATCGATGTCCGGCAGCATGAAGGTCACGGCAGAGGCGGTGTAGGCCATGGTATCGGTTCCGTGGGACACCACAATGCCGTCATAACCTGCCCGGTGTTCAAAAATATGCCGGGCAATGAACTGCCATTCCTCAGGGCGGATATTGGAGGAATCCAGACACATCACATCCTGAACGGTGATATCGTAGTAGGTGCGCAGCTGTTCCAGCTCCCGTTCCATCACGTCGCTGCGCTGGGGCTCCAGACCCTCGCCGCCGGGAAGGGAAGCAATGGTTCCGCCTGTGGTCAGCAGGAGAATCTTCTTCTTTTCGCTCATGGCTGCCTCCTTGATTTATATAGTATGTCATTCTGTATTATAGCCTTTGGGCCGGAAAATAGCAAGCAAAAAAGTGCCCGGAGACAGGAAAAATGTCTCCGGGACAAGGAAAGTTTCTTTAATTATGTGCGGGCGCTGAAGAAATTCCCCGAACCGCGCCATCCTCGGAAAGGGTCATGGAAATCAGGGAGGAAGCCACAGGCTCCGGAGCCCCCTCCGGATGAAGCTTTGCCTCAAAAGTGATCCGGGCGTCCTGCGCAAAGGGAACCTCGCACAGAAGATCCATGGTCAGGACCCGGCTGCCGGGGTCAACTGTATAGTAATTGTAAAGCCCCAGATCCGTATCGCCGCACCGGGAATTTCCCAGCCATATCTCCACGCGTTCCCCGGAATCATTGACCAGCAGAGTATACACTGTGATCAGGTCGTGCTCCGGCATGGTGCTGGTGCCGACGATGGCGGCATAGACGCCGTTCGTTTCAAAGAAGGGCAGGCTGACCTCCCGGATGGGCTGATCCGGCAGCTCAAAATCCACCGGGATCCGGATGGGCTCGGTTTTTCCCAAGTCTTCGTAGGTATCTCCGTCCACCAGTTCCAGAGACACGGACAGGGTCTGTATCCGGGTGATGCCAATGGCCTGCAGTGCTTCGGTGGGGATCCACAGGGAATCTCTCACGGCTTCTCCGGGCAGCAGCTCCAGCCAGACCACGCTGTCCAGCACATGGCCTTCCACTGTGATTTGGGCATCCATGCAGAGGATATGATGGTCTGTGGGATTTTCTGCCGTGTAATCCAGCCGCAGCTCACCGGTGTATGTATCCATGGTGATGCGGTCCAGTGTCACCACAAACGCATCCCACTGCGCCAGCGGCAGCCCCATGCTCTGCTCTGGGGCGGCAACCGGTTCCGGTCTTACGGTGATATACGGATCCGGCTTTGCCAGAGAGGGCAGCATAGCCAGCAGCACTATCACCATCAGCGCCGGCAGGAGCATTCCCAGCCGGAAGGGGATGCTGTGTTCCGTTCCGGCCGGTTTTCGGGAGACCGGCTTCCGGGAGGGCGGATTTTTCCGCCCGGTAACAGTCCGGGCAGCAGGCCGGACAGCAGCTTCCGGTTTTTCCCAGGGGTCGGCAGACACGGTCCTGTGACGCAGGGAGGCGCTGCAGTAAATGCAGTAAATATCGTCAGGATGTACTTTCTTTCGGCATTTGGGACAGCGCATGATGCTCCCTCCTTTCCCCGGGTAATCCGGTTACAGCCGGAACACCGTCTCCTGAATGGGCCGGGTCCGCAGATGGCCGGGGGCGGGCATGGCATCCTCAGAGGCATAACCCATCACCAGCAGGCATACCGGCACCACATTTTCCGGGATATCGAATTCTTCCGCGGCCATTTCCGGGTCAAAGTGCATGACCCAGGTGCAGCCCACGCCTTCCGCCGCTGCCTGCAGCATCATGTGGGTCGCCACGATACTACCGTCCATGAATCCGCTGAGCTGGCCGTCAAAGGGCCGCACCCAGCAGTCCTCCATATCCACGCAGACCAGCATGGCCAGGGGGGCATTAAAATGGCAGGGAGTACAGTTTTTCAGCTTGGCCAGAGCCTCCTCGCTCTGCAGCACATAGATCCGCTGGGGCTGCAGATTGCAGGCTGTGGGGGCCACATGGCCGGAATGGAGGATGCGGCTCACCACATCATCCAGCACCGGCTCATCGGTAAAACTGCGGACGCTGAAGCGCTCCTCCGCCAGGATCATAAAATCATAATAGCTGTCCATGGTGTGACCTCCTTCTTTCTATGGAACCATAATACCACATTTTTCCCGGTCTGCATAGCAAAATATAGAAAAAACTGCACTTTGTCTGCACCGATCGGGACCATCGGATCTCCCCGGTACAGGGAAAGGGCTGCCGGTGCGGAACTGCGGGAGCCGGGGCGAAAGACGCCTGTATGACAGATGAAGGGCCGCTGGTTTACCCAGCGGCCCTTTCCAGGAGAGAAAACAGAAAATGGAGAGATTAGCCTTTGACGGAGCCGGCGGTAACGCCCTTGATAATGAATTTGCTCAGACAGAAGTACACGATCATAACCGGCAGAATAGCAAGCAGAATAAACATATAAACCTTACCCATATCGAACTTGGAGTAGTCCGCACTGCGGAGCTGAGCGATCATGATGGGCACGGTCTTCATCTCTGCCTTGTCCAGCAGCAGGGCAGGCAGGAAGTAGTTGTTCCAGGACTGGACAAAGCTGAAGATCAGCTGCACCGCCAGAGCGGGCTTCAGCATGGGCAGGATGATCCGGTTGAAGGTGTAGAATTCGCCGGAACCGTCCACCCGGGCGGCATCCACGATCTCCATGGGCAGCACGCTTTCCATGTACTGCTTCATATAGAAGAACACCACAGGGGCGGCAATGCCGGGCAGGATCAGGGGGATGTAGCTGTTGGTCCAGCCGAGACGGACGCACATCTGATAGAAGCCCACGGCGTAGACCTGATTGGGGATGACCATGATAGCCATGATGAAGGTGAAAGCTGCCTTTTTTAGCTTAAAATTGTAGGCATGGATGCCGTAGGCCGTCAGCGCGGAGAAGTAGGTGGAAAGAACGGCGGAGGATGCGGCGATGATAAAGCTGTTCAGCATACCCCGGGGAATGTCAATGGAGGCATCGGTCCAGGCGTTGTACAGGTTCACAAAGAACTGGTCACTGAACGCCAGCCGGAAGCCGCCCTGCAGATCCGCATTGGAGCGGGTGGAATTGACGATCAGCATATAGAAGGAGAACAGGCACAGAAAGCTCAGGAAGATCAGAATGGCGTACACCACGGCCCGGCTGGCCTGGAGCATCATTCTTGCCTTGCGGCTGTCAGAGGAATTGGTATGTGTCATAATCGTCCCTCCTTAGTTGTCCTGCTTGGTCAGGCTGCGGTAAACGATCAGGCTGAGGATGCCGGTGATGATGAAGATGATCACGGAGATGGCACCGGCCATGCCGTAGTTCTTGCTGGTCTTCAGGTAGTTGTTCAGGAACATGATCAGGGTCATGCTGGTACGGTTGGGCGTACCGCCGCCATTTGTCAGAACTTGAGGCACATCGAACATCTGCAGGCCGCCGATGAGGGCGGTGATGATGGTGTAGACCAGAATGGGCATCAGCAGAGGCAGGGTCACACGGAAGAAAACCTGCACCGAGTTGGCACCGTCGATCTGGGCGGCTTCAAACATATTCTGATCGATGCCCATGATACCCGCCATCAACAAAATGGTGGTATTGCCGAACCAGAGCAGGAAGTTCATCAGCATGATCATGCCCCGGACGGTGATCTTCTGGGAGAAGAAATCAAGGGTGGCGTCAATCATTCCCCAGTCTGTCAGAAGCGCGTTGATGGGACCCACGGGAGAGAACAGGGTGTAGAACAGCATGGAGAAGGCGGATGCCATGATCAGGTTGGGCATATAGATCACGGTCTTGAAGAACTGCTGTCCCCGGATCTTCAGACGGTAGCTGGTGAAGAAAATGGCCAGCAGCAGCGCAATGGTGATCTGGGGAATGGCACCGCCCACCCACAGGATCACGGTGTTTCCGGCATATTTCAGAATATCGATGGTACCGTTCTTATCCGGGGTGAACAGCTTGACATAGTTTTCAAGACCTACAAAATTGGGGCCAACCTGCTTCAGGCCGGAGCGGTAGTTCTCGAAAAAACTGTTGTAGATGGTCAGCATTTGGGGATACAGTACGAAGATGGCATAGGTGATGAAAAACGGAGCGATGAAGATATAGCCCCATTTGGCATAGCTGATGCCTTTGGATTTGCGAACGGGCAGACGTTTCACAGGACATTCCCCCTTGTAATTTTTGTCTTTGCTTCAGGCTGCATTCGGCATACAAGCTGAAGCAAAAGCAAAATGCGAAAGGGGGCAAGGCTTGCGCCTTGCCCCATCGGTCGTATTCAAGTCAGTTCAGAGTCGTTCCGGAAGATCAGGGAGTGACGATCTCGGGGTACTTCTCGTTGATGTACTTGTAGTAGTTGGCCATTGCCTCTTCCTCGGTGACAGTACCGTCACAGTACTCTCTCCAGTAGCCCTGCAGGCCTTCGGTCAGCAGCTGGTCATAGATGGTCTTGTTCTCGAACCTGATGTTCTTTGCCAGTTCCACGAAGATGGCCACGTCGTTCTGGCCGCCCAGGAATTCGTTGCCATAGTTGGGATCCTCGGCGAAGGCAGCGTTGACCGCCTGGTTGTTGGTGAACTGAGCTTCGTTCTCGATCAGAGCCTTGCAGACTTCCTCATCGTTGATGAAGGTGTCCATAACGTCAGCCAGCATGGTGGGGTTGTCGGAGCCGGTGGCAGCCAGCAGCCAGGTGCCGCCCCAGAAGTGAGCCTGAGGACCCTGGCAGATAGCCCAGTCGCCGTAGCAGCCCTTTTCGGGATCCTGAGCGTTGCCCATGGAGAAGTTGAAGTACCATGCGGGTCCGAAGTAGCACATGGTCTTGCCGTCAGCGAACATCTGAGCGGTGCACTCGTCGGACCAGATGTCAGCGGTCAGGGTGTAACCGTTGTCGGCGAAGTTCTTGGCCTGTGCCTGCCAGGTGGTGATAGCTTCGTCCAGAACCAGCTCGCCAGCCTCGTTGACCAGAGGAGCGGAGGTGTTGTTGGAGAAGACGCGGAAGGTAGCAGCTTCGGAAGCGGTCATGTAGTAGCCCTTTGCAGCGGCGTCAGCGGCCACGGCATTGAACTTGTCCCAGCTGTTCAGCAGTTCCTGAACCTCAGCGGGCTCGGAGGTGCCCAGAACGTCCTCAGCGATGGAGCGGCGGTAGATCAGGGCAGCGGGGCAGCACTGGAAGGAAACGCCCTTCACAACGCCATTGGAATCGGAAGCAGCCTGAACGGTGTACTCGTAGGTGTTGGAGAAATCAGTGACGCCCAGAGCGGTGATGTCCTGGGTGAACTCGGTGTCGGTGTACTTCAGGATGTAGTCAGCCTCAGCCAGGAACATGTCGATCTTCTCATCGGCGGGAGCATTGGCCTGATTCAGCAGAGCCTCATCCAGCTTGTCCTGGTAAACGCCGCCATCGTTGGGGTTGATGACCCACTCAACGGTGATGCCTTCGGGAACTTCATAGTACTTCTCAAAGAATCCCTTGAATTCTTCGTTCCATGCGTAGATGCGGAAGACCTTGCCTTCTTCTGCGGCGGGTTCTTCAGCGGGAGCTTCGGCGGGAGCCTCGGCAGCGGGAGCGTCAGCCTTGGGAGCCTCGGTGGCGGCGGGTTCGCTGGAACCGCAGGCAGCCAGAGACAGGACCATAACCAGGGCCAGCAGCAGAGCTAATGCTTTTTTCATTTTAGTTTCCTCCTTTATATTTGTTCCGGGTTTGACCCGATAACATACGATACATCTTACCGGATATCCTTGACGGAGTTGCCTTCCAGCAGCCCGCCGGGTACCAGGATCCGGTCAATGAGAGTGGTCTTGGGATGTTCGATGAGACTGATGAGTCTCTGGGCGGCAGTGCGGCCCAGGGCTTCCGCATTCTGGCTGTAGGTGGTAAGCTTCAGCACCTTGGCCAGATGGATGCCATCGTAGCCCACAACGGAAATGTCCTCCGGCACCCGCAGACCGTACTCATTCAGCACATTCAGACCGCCGATGTAGGAAAAATCATCGGGGAAAATGATACAGGTGGGCCTGTCCGGCAGAGCCAGCAGCTCCCGGGTGGCCTGGGCTGTGCGGTCGGGGTCATGGTAGACACATTCCCGGATATATTCCTCAGGAATGTCCAGCCCCAGTGCCTCGCAGGCCCGGTAGAAGCCGGTGAGGCGATTGTGGGTGACAGTGGTGCGTTCGCCGTGAAGGAAGGCGATCTTGCGGTGGCCCTTTCCGTGAACGTAGCGGACCAGCTCTTCCAGTCCGGTGGCATTGTCGGAAACGATGGCCAGCCGGTTGTTGAAAACATGGTCGATGGTCACCAGGGGGATGCCGCTGTCCACCAGCTCCCGGACCTGGGGTGTAGTGAAATCCACGCAGGCGATGATGACGCCGTCCACACCCCGGTAAAGGCAGTGCTGCAGATAGCTGGAATGGCGTCCGCCCACATTGTGATTGATGAAGGTGATGTCATAGCCGTGAGTCTCGGCCTCCACCTTGAAGCTCTCCAGCATGGAGGAGAAGTATTCGTGAGCCAGGCCGCTGCGGCGTTCATCCACAAACAGCACGCCCAGATTGTAGGTTCGGTTGGTTTTCAGGGCTCTGGCGGCGGCGTTGGTCATATAGCCCATTTCCCGGGCCACAGCCTCCACCCGCCGGCGGGTTTCTTCGCCGATATCCGGCTGGCCATTCAGGGCCTTGCTTACCGTGGCAACGGAAACGCCGCAGCGCTGTGCAATATCTTTCATGGATACCATAGGTGGATCACCGTCCATCTAATTCTCTTAAACGTTTACGCATTTTCAATATATCTCAATATGCACGAAAAAGCAAGCGGTTTTTTTTATTATAACAGCGATGTCACTAAATTTTGGCGAACCTGCACATCAGCTCTACGAAAACTTGTGAACTTTGTATACGAAAAAATCCGAAACGCTTTCGGACGTCCAAAATCACCGGCACGAACTTGTAAAAAAGTGCCAATTTTCTGAAAATAACTCTTGCTTTTTTTGGATGAATCCGCTATGCTAATGGTGTGTATATCCAAATCCAAGGGAACTTAATCGTTATCGAATATTAAAAAACGGTTTTCCGGAACAAAGGAGTGCAGGCCATGAAATACGGATATTTTGACGACGCCCGCCGGGAGTATGTGATCACCACTCCTGCCACCCCCCTTCCCTGGATCAATTATCTGGGAAGCCAGGATTTCCTGGGCATGATCTCCAATACCGCAGGCGGCTACTGCTTCTACCGCGATGCCAAGCTGCAGCGCATCCTGCGCTACCGCTACAATGCAGTGCCCGGTGACAACGGAGGCCGCTTCTATTATATTCAGGAGTCCGGCAGGAAAGCCTGGAATCCCGGCTTCCTGCCCACCAGAACAAAGCTGGACAGCTATGAGTGCCGCCATGGCATGGGCTACACCACCTTTGATTCCGTCAAAGAGGATCTCCGGGTGAAAATGACCTTCTTTGTGCCTGTGGGAGAAAACTGTGAGCTACACGATGTGGTGCTGACCAACGAAGGCAGCGAAGAGAAGCATATCCACCTCTGGGGCGTCATGGAATGGTGCCTGTGGAACGCGGTGGATGACAGCCAGAATTATCAGCGGAACCTGAACATCGCCGAATCCGAAGTGGAAGACGGCATTATTTATCACAAAACCGAGTACCGGGAACGCCGGGATCACTATGCCTACTATGCCGTCAACCAGGAAGCCGCCGGCTGGGACACCGACCGGAACACCTTCCTGGGCCACATGGGCGACTGGTCTGACCCCCAATTGGTCCGCGAAGAGCGCAGCGCCTTCTCCCAAATCGTGGGCTGGTATCCCATCGGCTGCCACCATCTGGAAGTAACGCTGGCCCCCGGCGAAAGCCGCCGGATGACCTTTGTCCTGGGCTACGGCAAAAATCCCAGGGATCAGAAGTTCATCGCCCCCGGCATCATCCGCAAGGATACCGCCAAAGCTGTGACTGCGAAATTTGCCTCCTCCGAAGCTGTGGATGCGTCTTTTGACGAGCTCCGTGCCTACTGGGACAAGCTTCTGGGCAATTACCAGATCCGGTCCGGAAACGAAAAGATCGACCGCATGGTGAACATCTGGCACCAGTACCAGTGCATGGTCACCTTCAATATGAGCCGCTCGGCTTCCTATTATGAAACCGGCACCGGCCGGGGCATGGGCTTCCGGGATTCCTGCCAGGACCTCTACGGCTTCATGCACATCGTCCCGGACCGGGCCAGGGAACGGATCATCGACATTGCCTCCATCCAGTTTGCCGACGGTTCCACCTATCACCAGTACCAGCCCCTGACCAAGCGGGGCAACAACGACATCGGCGGCGGCTTCAATGACGACCCCCTGTGGCTGGTGGGTGCGGTCTGCGCCTACGTCAAGGAAACGGGAGATTTCACCATTCTGGATCATCCCACACCCTTCGACAATGTACCCGGTACGGAGGTGCCCCTGCTGGAGCATGTCCGGCGCAGCGTGAACTTTACATTAAATAATTTAGGCCCCCATAAGCTGCCGCTCATCGGCCGGGCAGACTGGAACGACTGTCTGAACTTAAACTGCTTCTCCGCAGAACCCGGTGAATCCTTCCAGACCTTCGGACCCAGTGAAGGCCCGGTGGCAGAGTCCGTGTTCATTGCGGGTATGTTTGTCAAATACGGCAGCGATTATGCCGACCTCTGTCAGCGGATCGGTCTGACAGAAGAGGCGGAAACCATCCGAAAGGCGGTTTCCGACATGGAAGCGGCCGTCCTGAAGGACGGCTGGGACGGACAGTGGTTCGTGAGAGCTTACGATGCTTATGGCAACAAGGTGGGTGCTTCCGAATGTCGGGAAGGACAGATTTTCATTGAGCCCCAGGGCTTCTGTACTCTGGCGGGCATCGGTGGAAAGGGATACGGCATTAAGGCCATGGAATCCACCCGGAAATACCTGCTGGGTGAATACGGCGTGGAGCTGCTGCATCCCTGCTATACGGAATATCATCTGGAACTGGGTGAAATTTCCTCCTATCCTCCCGGATTCAAGGAAAACGGCTCCGTATTCTGCCACAACAATCCCTGGATCATCTGTGCCGAAGCGGAACTGGGCCGGGGCAACGAAGCCTTCGATATCTACCGCCGGATCTGCCCGGCTTACTTGGAGGACAAATCCGAGATCCACGAAACCGAGCCTTACTGCTATTCCCAGATGGTCACAGGCCGGGCCTCCGGAAATCCGGGCCATGCCAAAAACAGCTGGCTCACTGGCACCGCTTCCTGGACCTTCCTGAGTATTTCCCAGTCCATTCTGGGCATTTACCCTGACTACGACGGTCTGAGAATAAAGCCCTGCATCCCCGATGACTGGCAGGAATACACCGTCAGGCGAAAGTTCCGGGGTACGGAATATGTGGTCCATGTCTGCCGCACCGGAGAAAAGTCCGTCACCGCCGACGGCGTCCCGGTGAATGGTTGCCTGATTCCCCTGTCTTCCGCAAAGACGGTGGCAGTGGAAGTGACGCTGTAACACAAAGCGGGAAAGGGTCTGCTGCAAATGCGGCAGACCCTGTTCTTTATAATAAGAGAAAAGCACAGGCTTTGCCTGTGCTTTTTGTTATCCGTTCTGTATTTTTTCGATCAGATCCAAGTGATCGCTGCAGTGCTTCTTATACAGGGGCAATACGACGTCCCGGAATTCCTGCGTTTTTTCCGGCTCCAGGAAGATCACCTCACAGCCGGAATCGATCACTGTGGCCCGGGCAAAGATATCGTTGCGGACCCAGAGATTCCGCTGGTACAGGGCAGATTCTCTGGCACACTCCAGAATGATTTCCCGGTATTCTTCCGGCAGAACCTCCCAGGTGCGTTTGCTGGCGATCTGTACATCCGGAACCCGGGTGTGCTCCAGAACGGTGTAGTATTTCGCCACCAAATAATGATCCATATACTGGTAGACCGGCCAGTTGTTTTCCGCGGCATCGATCTTTCTGGTTTCGAAGGCATAGTGGACATCGTTGTGATCCACGTATACCGGTTCAGCACCCATCAGGGTGACCATGTCCATGGCAAGCTGAGAATTCTGCACCCGGACCGTCAGCCCCTGCATATCCTCCAGACTCCGGATGGGCCTGGTGGAGTACAGGGAGCGTGCGCCGGCATCATACCAGCTCAGGCCAACCAGCTCGTTCTCTTCAAAGGCTGCCAGCAGCTCGGTGCCGATCTGGCCTTCCAGGATCCGCCACATGTGGTCGGAATCCTGATACAGGAAGGGCAGCTGCAGTACATTCAAAATCGGGATCTCATCGGCAACCACCGCCAGAGAGACCCGGGCGAAGTCGATGCCGCCAAAACGCATCTGGCTGACCACTTCCTCATCGGTTCCATATTCTCCGGCATATTTTACCTGGATGACCACTCTGCCTTCTGTGCGTTCGCGTACCAGCTCTGCGAACCGTTCGCCACCCAGAGAACTGGGGTAGTTCTGTGCCTGGTTTTCCGCATAGGTCAGCACATATTCCGGTTCCGGGGCCTCTGCCTGGCGGCATGCGCACAGGCCTGCTGCCAGACAGAAGCAGAGCCCAAGCATAATCAACTTTTTCAAGGGAGCAAGCCTCTTTTCTGTGTTTGGGATAGAGGGAGGCGGCAGTATTGTCCCTTCAATACCGCCGCCCAATTAAGGAGAAAGAGCTTCTGCTTCCTGCTGTTATTTTCTGTTGCTATTATAACAGAAAAGCAGGCCGCGGGATAGGCGAAAAAATTGTGATTCCGGGGACAAAATTATCGGATTATCGTTTCAGCGCTTTTTCGGCGGCGGCAAGCCGGTAGTCCGAGGGGGTCTGACCGGTGATCCGCTTGAATACCCGGGCAAAGTAATTGGAGTCGCTGTAGCCGCAGGCGGTGCCGATGTCCTTGATATTGATCCGGGGATCTTCCATCATGGCCTTGGCCTTTTCGATGCGGTACTCATTCAGATAGGCGGAGAAATTTACCTGGAAGCACTGCTTGAACAGTTTGCAGAAATAAGCCTCCGAATAGCCCATGATCTGCGCGGCGCTCTGCATGGAGATATCCTCGTGGTAGTGCTTGCTGATATAGCTGCGGATATCCTCCCGGATGAGAGACAGCCGGATGTTTTCGCTGCTTTCCTCCTGGGGCTGCACCGGCTCCTTCTGTTCCACGGCGGGCTTTCCGGAAAAGCGGGAGGCGTGCTGCATGGCCTCTTCCACGGCACAGATCAGCTCCTGCTCATTATAGGGTTTCAGCAGGTATTCCAGAGCCCGGACGGAGATGGCCTGCTTGGCATAGGAAAATTTGTCGAAGCCGGTCAGAAACAGAATGGCGCAGTCCTGCCCGGATTCCCGGATCTTCCGGGCTACCTCCAGACCGTTGATGCCCGGCATTTCAATGTCCAGAATGGCGATCTGGGGCTGTTCCTGCCGGAAAACCTCCAGGGCCTCCCGCCCGTTTCTGGATTCATAGATCTCGCAGAATTCATGTAAATATTTGCTCAGTGTCTTGCACAGCACCTTGCGCTCAATCAGTTCATCTTCTGCAACAAGTACCTTGTATTTCATTGGGTGATTCCTTCTTTCTCTGTACGCTGGGGGATCATGAGCTGGATGATGGTTCCCGTTCCCGGCTTGCTGTAGATCCGGCCTCTGCCATCGGGATACAGTACCTGCATCCGGCGGTAAATATTGCCCAGACCGATGCTCCTGCCGGTCCGTTCGCTGTCCTGCATCTTCTGGAAGAGTGCCTCCTTTTCCTGCAGATCCATGCCCCTGCCATTGTCCATGATGGAGATGGTCAGCACATCCTCCTTCTGCCAGATCCGCAGCAGGATCCGACCGCCATCTTCCTTCTCCTTCATGCCATGGATCAGGGCATTTTCCACGATGGGCTGCAGGGTGAAGGAGGGGATCCGTACGGAGCAGGGATCCACACGGATATCCTTTTTATAGGTGATCCGGCTGTCATAGCGCATCTGCTGGATGTACATATAGTCGTCCAGAGCCTCCAGCTCCTGCTCCAGATAGACCTCCTGTTCCTTGGTCCGCAGATTATACCGGAACAGATTGCCCAGAGAGACGATCATTTTGTCCGTAGTCTCCGCATCCTCCAGCCGGGCCATGCAGGAGATCATGTTCAGGGTGTTGAAAAGGAAATGGGGATTGACCTGGCTTTTCAGCATTTCCAGCCGGATATGCTCCATATTCTTTTCCATTTCCAGCTTCTCCATTTCTTCCTTGTGGAGTTTTTCCCGGGTGGCGATGTAGTCAGCCATGGCGTGCTTCATCCGGTTGAAGGACCGGATCAGCTCGCCGATCTCATCGTGGGTCCTGGGGTACAGATCCTTTCGGGAGAAATCGTTGGCGGCAATGGCCCGGGATTCCTCTGCCAGCAGCAGGATGGGGTGGACCACCATGGCGCTGAGCAGCCGCAGGATGGAGATCACAAACAGCAGCGCCATGGCCGACAGAAGAATCAGGACGATGGGGATGTTGTGGAGGATCTCCTTCTGATTGTTATAGTGCCGGTTGCCGTATTCCATGGTCTCCTGGATCAGCCGCAAAGAATATTCCGACAAACTGTCCTGCATATCGATGACCCGGTACAGCTCCGTGGTGTAGGCTTCATCGGAAGGGTCCATGGCCAGCAGCCGGTCCCGGTACTCTACATAACCGTAATAGCCGTTGCACAGATTCCAGGTGCGGGCGTACCGGTCTTCGCCGATATCAGCATATTTTGTGGGCAGCGCTGTGATGCACTGCCGGGTCTTGGCGCAGGCCTTGGTGAACCGGTCATGATTTCTCTGGGAAGGGTCCCGTGTCAGATCCAGAAACACATTCCGCTCTGCGTCAATGGCCTTCTGTACCTCGTAGCATTTGTAGTTATCAATGGAAAGTCTCTCGTAATCCCGGATCATGACTTCCAGAGCCACGATGGATACGCTGACGGAAATACCCACCAGCAGCAATATGGCAACGACCCAGGTCATGACCTTATGGCGAATGGAGACATGGCTCCACGGTGTTTTCCTGTGTATCATAATGATATCCTGCCTGTTTCCCGGAAAATAGTAAGCATGACGATTTTACCATTTCTTAGCTGTAAATTCAACCAAAAAGAGGGAATTTGTGCTGTTTATGCCAAAACAGCAAATTTGTCCTACCTTTCGCAAAATAGTCCTGTTCTTCAGTAAATGGTGTTTTTTGGAGTAATTTCCAAAGATTGGAAGAAGAAAAAGTGAAAATACAGCTATATGTAAAAAAGAATTAATTTTGTGCTAGATATCACAAAATCGTCCCGTTGCGTGAGAGGTTAAGATACGGTAAAATATTCGTGAACGAAATGTGAACCGCAGCGGGGCAAACGCAGGCGGTCACATCGGGAAAACAAAATTTAGGAGGAAACACAAGTATGAAAAAAGTATTGGCACTGGTGCTGGCAGCTGTTATGCTGCTGAGCCTGACCGCCTGCGGCGGCAGCGGCAGCAACAACGCTGACAAGGTCTACGAGCTGAAGGTCTCTACCACCCAGACCGAAAAGTCCATGATCTACGCCGGCCTGCAGGCAGCAGCCGACAGCGTTGCTGAAAAGACCAACGGCAAGGTGAAGGTCACCATCTACCCCTCCAGCCAGCTGGGCGCTGAGGAAGACATGATCGACCAGGCTCTGCAGGGTATGGGCATCGCTGTTCTGACCGACGCCGGCCGTCTGTCCAGCTATGTCAACGACATCGGCATCCTGAACATGGCTTACATTGTTGAGAACTATGATCAGGGTCTGAAGCTGATGGAGACCGAGACCTTCAAGGGCTGGGACAAGGGCCTGATCGAGAAGGGCATCCGCACCCTGACCTACAACTACTACGACGGCGCTCGTTCCTTCATGGGCAACGAGAAGTTCGAGACCCCCGACTCCCTGAAGGGTGTTGTCTGCCGTACTCCCGGCGCTGCTCCCTACGTTGAGTCCATCACCGCTCTGGGCGCTACCCCCTACAACATTGCATGGTCCGAAGTTTACAACGGCATCCAGACCAAGTCCATCGACGCCTGCGAAGTCCAGTACACCTCTGCTGTTTCCAGCGCTATGTACGAAGTCTGCAAGTACGTCTCCAAGACCGAGCACATCAACCTGTTCAACATGGTCATCTGCGGTGAGAAGTGGTTCTCCCAGCTGCCCGAAGAATACCAGACCATCCTGCTGGAGGAGTTCTTCAACGCCGGCTACAACAATGCTCAGGAGATCATCGCTGCTCAGGACACCATGGAAGCTACCCTGGTAGAGAAGGGCATGGAGATCGTGGAAGTCGACAAGGCTATCTTCATGGAAGCTGCCGAGGCTGCTTACGCCAAGCTGGGCTGGACCGATCTGCGCGCACAGCTGTACGCTGAAGCTGGTCTGAACTAATTGAGTAGTTCCCGAACCTTCAACTGAAAGCGACCGGGAATGGGAAACCATTCCCGGTCTTTCTGAAAGATAAGGATGTGAAATGCAATGAAAAAGTTATACGAAAAGTTCTGTAAGTTCGAAGAGAACCTGGCTCTGGTTCTGCTGGCCGGCCTGACCATCCTGGTTTTCGTTTCCGCTATGATGCGTACCATTGGTTTCCCCCTGAACTGGGCACAGGATGCCGCTCTGGTCGCCTTCGCATGGATGATCTTCTTCGGCTCTGACATCGCTCTGCGGGGCCCCGGCCTGATCGGCGTTGACCTGATCATCAAGAAGTTCCCCTTCGCCGTCCGCAAGATCATCGACATCATTTTCAAGGCTGCCATTATTATTTTCCTGGTGATTCTGGTGGTCAACGGCATCACCATGACCATCGACGGCTGGGACCGTGAGATCACCACTCTGGGTATCAGCTACAGCTTTGTCACCATGGCTGTTCCCGTGGGCTCCTTCTTCATGACCATTTCCATGGTGATCAACCTGATCAAGTCCGTTAAGGAACTGCTGGCCCACAAGAAAGGAGCAAAAACCGTATGATGCTGACTGCTATTGGTATTTTCTTCGTATTCCTGCTGCTGGGCATGCCCGTTGCCTTTGCCATCGGCCTGTCCGGTTTCTCCTTCTTCCTGATGGCTGATCTGCCCATGACCATCCTGGTGCAGAAGTCCATCTCCGCATCTCAGTCCTTTACCATGCTGGCTATCCCCCTGTTTATCCTGGCTGGTAACCTGATGAACTCCTGCGGCATCACCAAGCGCCTGATGCGCTTCTGCAACGCCTGCACCGGTCACATGAGAGGCAATATCGGCCAGGTCTCCTGCCTGCTGTCCACTCTGATGGGTGGTGTCTCCGGCTCCGCCGTCGCCGATGCTGCCATGCAGTGCCGTATTCTGGGACCCGAAATGCTGCGTCTGGGCTATTCCAAGGGCTGGTCCGCTGCCATCAACGGCCTGTCCGGTCTGATCGTTGCCACCATTCCCCCTTCCATGGGCCTGATCATCTACGGTACCGTCGGTGAAGTCTCCATCGGCCGTCTGTTCATGGCTGGCTGGGTTCCCGGTATTCTGATGTGCGTGCTGCTGATGCTGGCTGTTTCCTGGTCCGCCAAGCGCAAGAACTACAAGCCCGAATTCGAGAAGCCCGCACCCCTGAGCGAAGTCTGGAAGTCCTTCATTTCCTCCATCTGGGCCATCATGTTCCCCGTGCTGCTGATCGTCCTGATCCGCTTCGGCATCATGAGCCCCACCGAGTCCGGCTCCTTCGCCTGCGCTTACGCTCTGTTTGTCGGTATCGTTATCCATAAGGAACTGACCAAGGAAGCCCTGATGCAGACCCTGCGTGACTCCGTCAAGGACATCACCGTCATCACCATCATCCTGGCTTTCTCCGGCGTCTTCGGCTACGGCGTTGTTTACGATGGCATCACCATCACCATCGCTTCCGCTCTGACCTCCATCACTTCCAACCCCACCATCCTGCTGGGCATCGTGATCGTTTTCCTGATGATCTGCGGCTGCTTCATGGAGACCACCGTTATCGCCCTGATCCTGACCCCCATCCTGCTGCCCGTTGTGCAGTCTGTTGGTGTTGATCCCGTTGTTTTCGGCATGATCATGATGACCACCGTCACCTTCGGCGTCATGACTCCCCCTGTCGGCACTGCTCTGTACACCTGCTCCGACATCATGGGCTGCTCCATTGAGGAGACCTTCAAGGAAGGCTGGCCCTTCTATGTTGCCGTTGTGGCTGTTGTGGCCTTCATGGTGTTCTTCCCCGATGCAGTTCTGTGGCTGCCCAACCTGGTCTACGGTGCAGGCGGCTAATGTAAAAATCTGATCCCTGCGCAATGAGAGCGGCACGGTATTGCCGTGCCGCTCTTTTTATAAAGGTATCTGCCAGCCGTCTGACTTGTGTATTTTCTCCTTTCTTACATTTTGCTCACACTTTTGCCATCTCCCACGGACGGCTGACAGATGCCTTTATACAGCGAGGACCCCGACTCCATCCGGAGCCGGGGTCTTCTGTTATTTCCTGGAAACGTATTTGTGCAGCGTTCTGCGGACAGCGCCGGTGCCTGCGAAAAGCTCGGCAGCCATGGCTTCGATCCGCTGGCCCAGACCCATCTCGTACAGGTCCGCACCGAATACATCGGCACGGGAATACAACTGCTTCAGGCAGGAGAAGTCCTGGGCAGCCTCTGTGACCTTCAGTCCGGAAACGATCTCCTGCAGCTGTGTCAGCAGGGGATCGGAGGAGGGGGTAAAGGGTTTGCCTGTATCATCGATGCCGGCAAGATAGCGGGCATAGCCAGCCAGTACCAGAGGGATCAGGATCAGATCATCCATGTTCAGGCCCTTTTCGTGGTAAGCCTTGATGGTCTCGCCGAAGCGGATGGGAAGCTTCTGGGAGGTGTCAGTGGCGATCCGCTGGGGCGCGTCAGGCATAAAGGGGTTGGGCAGACGCTTGGTCAGAACGGCGTCAATGAAGTCAGCAGGCTTCAGCACACCGGGATCCACCACCACAGGCATGGCTTCCAGATAGCCCATCTTGGTGACCAGCTCCCGCAGATCGTCATCCTTCATTTCTGCAGAGATCAGGGTATAGCCCAGAAGGCAGCCATAGATGGCCAGCGCGGTATGCAGGGGATTCAGACAGGTGCAGACCTTCATCCGTTCCACCTTATCCACGGTTTCCCGGTCGGTAAACATTACGCCGCCCAGATCCAGAGGGGGGCAGCCATTGGGGAAATCCTTCTCGATGACCAGATATTCGGTCTCCTCCGCATTTACGAAAGGTGCGGTGTAGGTGTTGCGGCTGGTGATGATGGTCTCGTTGTCGGCAAAACCGTCGGATGCCAGCATAGCCTGTACCTTGGCATCGGGCCGGGGGGTGATCTTGTCGATCATACTCCAGGGGAAGGACACCTTCTCCCGGTTCCGGAGGTATGCCGCAAAACCGGCATCTGCCAGACCGTCCCGGATCCAGCGGTCTGCATAGGCCAGAACGCCTTCGCGGACCTTGTCGCCGTTGTGGGAGCAGTTGTCCATGCTCTGCACCGTCACGGGATAAGCGCCGGCGAGATACCGCTGGTACAGCAGCGCCGTCAGCTTGCCCATCATCAGGACCGGCGTCATGCCCCGCTCCAGATCGGCAGGGGCTACGGAATAGCCCTTTTCTGTGATGGTAAAGCTGACCATCTGAAGACTGGGTGCGCGGAAAATGGTTTCCAGCCGCTGCCAGTCCCCGGCAAACTGAAAATCTGCCTTCAGGCTTTCGGTAACGGAGGCTACCACCCGCTTTTCGATGGAGCCGTCGGATTTCAGCAGCACCAGCAGGCTCAGATTGTCATAGGGACGATAGGCTTTGTCGATGATCTCATAGTCAAAGCCTTCGGCAACGATGACGCCGCGGTCATAATCACCGCAGTCCAGAGCCTTCTGCAATACCGCGGCGGGGAATGCCCGGAAAATATTGCCGGCGCCGAAATGGATCCAGGTAGGTTCCCGGAAGGTTTTTTCCCGGAGGGATTCCAGATCAAACCGGGGAAGCTGGTATCCCTTGTCCAGCCAGGGGCGGGGATCAAAAGCGCTTGTGCTGAGTTCGGAAAGTTTCATACGCATCCTCCTTGAATGGATTTTGCCATCTGCATTTTGCCGCTGCAAAGGGAAACTTTTCTTCTTTCTTACGGGATGATTTTATCATATATTCCGGCGGACAACAAGGGTTCTGTGAAGAAAAATACGGATAAACCCGGATCTTTCCTTTGGGCGTGTACACCGTGCTCAAACCAGCGCTGCAGCAGTCCCGTGTGTCCCGGATCCCAGGCTGCCGGAGTATTTTGCGCCGGGGTAAAGTTTTAAAGGAAAAGTGGTAAATTGCGCGCCGGTATGATATACTCAATTCATTATGTTGAAAAAATGCAAGGAGTTCATTCAAATGACCAAAATACTGTTCGTTTGCCACGGCAGTATTAAAACACAAATCCGATTCTCTTAGAGCCGCAACGACTTTTCGGTTTTGCATCCTTCGATTTACACCACTTTTACACCATTTGCTTTTTTGGGGTCTGAATTGACAGTTCATTTCACAGTGAAATATTGAATCTGCGCCTGCATTTTGAAAGAAGTGCAGGCGCAGTTTTTTGCGTTGTGACAAGTTCGACAAATAAAATGCGGAGCGGTAAAATCATGGTACAACACAAGTAAAGGAGGCTTGACCATGAACATTCCACACATCCGCTCCGGGGACTACTTCATCCCGGATCTGAAGCTGAAAGAGGAAACCCGTCCAATCGGCAAATGGGGCCGTATGCACCGGGTCTATCTCGAGGAACATCACCCCATCCAGTTTAATAGCTTGGCCCTGTCCGGCAATCTCTGGACATACCTTGCTGATCTAAACGAACAAGTCCAGCAGCGCATGGAAACCCTGACTGCCCAACTGAAAACCGCCGAGGGCATCGCGGAAACTTTGAAAGCAGCCGATCCCATGGGATGGACTCAGCGCATGAACAACATCACCGCCAGAGCGGAAGAAATCATTCGAGAGGAGTTGATCTACAATGGATAACATCGCCCAGCGGCTGAAAGCATACATCGAAGCACACCCCTTTGACCCCGGCGACAGCGACTGCGAAACCGTCCTGGACCAGCTGTACCAAGTCTATCAGGAATCCCACGAATCCGACCCACCGGATATCCGGGATGGCTTCAGAGAACTGGATGACCTGCTGCGACATTTGCCATTGGAAGACAATAATACCGTCTTCAACCTCTGCTGCAGCCTTTGTACCGACTATGAGTATAAAGCATTCCTGGACGGTCTCCAATACGGTGCGCACTTGATGAAGGATTTATTCGGAATGCACCGGGATGATTATGTGTAGCGTCTGTTCCCCAAGGGGCAGTATCTGCTTCGTTGTATAATTTAAGCGCAAGCTGTGACAAAGAACAGCTTGCGCTTGTTAATTATTCTTCTTCAATTCCCTCTGTAAAATCCGCTGCTTCTACCGGCGCATCAATTGCATTTCGATTCATAATCCATTCTACAAGTGAAATAATGCCGTTGACGACCAGTACGCCAAGCCACCACATGCCTAAGACAGTATATTTAACCATCCACCACATGAGAATGCAGCACCAATAGATAGGATACCAGATGCAAGCGAATAAGCACCCACCAGCATCCTTTGCAGATACGGTTGTCTTTTTGTATATTTTATTGGACAGTGCTTTCTTGGGATTCTTTACCCATCCCATTCCTTTTTTACCGTAAAACGGGTTAGCGACCCTTTTCAGTTTGCGTTTAACCTTTCCTGTGGTACGAGCAGAAATAGATTTCTTGATAGACGGTTTTCTTATTCCAACTTTCATTATGTCTCTTCTTTCTTTTTTATTTCCGCATCAGTTCAGATTGACGATACTGCTCTGCGAGAGGGACATCAACAAAGTCAACGGTCTGATCAAAGTTTTGTTTCACAACAGCCTTTATCTCATCAAGAGAAACTCTAAAGAACTCCCGGCGAGTGTTGACCATATTCAGCTTTCTGTCCTCAAACGCTTTATGTAGAGCGGCTTCCAGACCTGGAGCATTATCAGAGAAGATTAATGCGTGGACATCAAAATCAAAGGGTACAGAGGCATCACCCAACTCGTCGATCCGATCCATAGGCTCCAAGCGCCTGGTCATGCCGATTTTGTACACACCTTCGCCAAAAGCACCCACATTGGAAATAATGTACACATAGCCAGCTTTTTGATTTGCTTCGCGGTAATCGATCTGTTGCATGGAATCGTCCAAGGTAGAAAGCTGTCCTTCCAGTTCCTTCTTTTTCTCTTCCAGTGCGGCAATTTCGTCAGCAGAAGCTGTAGCAAGCTGCTGGATCACCTTTTGCAGGGCATTGGCATAGTGCTTTTGCTCTTTTTCAATTTTCTTTCTTGCCTCGGCAATTTCTTTTTCCAACTTAGCACGCTCACGCTCTTCCGCACGCAGTTGCTTCAATGCTTCTTTTTCTTTTTGTTTTTCAACTTGATATTCGTATGCAAGATGTAATTCTTTGATTTTCAAATCACGGTAAATACCCGTAATTGCAACACCGCAAATTGTTCCGAGTTTAGAAATGGCAGTAAAGGACGATTCGATGCGTTTCTCAGCAGCTTCGATATTGTTGAATTTGACATGATCGATTACATCATCGCATTCGCAGTTGAACGCACGAAGAAGCAGCTTCTGCATATCGTGGATCATCTTTGCGCCTTTGCGCTTATCTCCGTTAACCGCCCAATCATCACGACCAGTTGCGGCGCGGCCTGCCTTAATGCATTCCTTTTGCTGCGTGCGAACTTTAGTCAGTTCATCTTTATACTCAGTGGAGTTAGCGAAAGCGAAATGGGGCTTATACAAGCCAAAGGATTGCATAAGCACTTCCTCGTTGGTCTCAACCAACTCAGTTTTGGCCTGTGTAATCTGATTGTTTAGTGCGTTGAGATCTTGCTGCGCTTTTGCAGTCTGCTGTGCAGTCTTTGCCTGTGTATCGGCAAACTGCTGCTGCAATTTAGCAAGATCCGCTTGTTGTGCTACGATTAACTCCTGCAGGCGAAGACTATCCTGCATTTCAGGGGTAAGCATACCCTCCAACTGTGCTACACGTGCTTTTAATTGCGTATTTTCCTTTCCCTTAAACAAATCTCCAAAGGACATATTTTGCACCTGCCATTTCTCTATAGTTGATATAAGTATAATTCTGGAAAAATGATAAGTCAAGAAAAAGCAAATGACCAAAGACTTCCGTCATATCGTTCTCCAACCTAATGTTATCTCTGTGATTTTGCTTTACGCTCTTCAATTTTTTGAATATACACATCTGCTTTATCGGAATATAGCGGTTTAGTTTTCTTGATTTTTACCACAAAAGCAAGTGCATCATCATATCTCTTTGCTTTAATGTACAAATCCGGCAATTCGAAATGCCATTTTGCCCCCTCGAATTTCAAACCACCAGTTGCCCACACCATTTCCCAAAATGCAATGTAGGAATTTAAGTCCTTGTCTTCATTATACTTTTCTCTTGCTTTTTGAACCGCTTCGATCTGGTGATCCTGATCCTTTAATTTCCGGTAACTGTCTGGATTGATTTTTTTCAATTCTGCCATAAAAGAATCGTTATTACTTACTGTTTCTGTCTTAATTTTGCGTTCTTGTTCATCAACAACTGCTCTCCAGTTGGATTTATCCCCCGTTCCGAGCAGCTTATTTATGCTCCACACATTAAAGACCATCCCGAAACGATCATCTTCAGTCGTTTTATTAGGTGCATTGTGCATATAAGGAACATATGCGTTTTCCTCTAATTCCTGATGACCAATTTCTGTGAGAACATATTTGGGTTGAATGCCAGCTGCAAGTAAATCTGATTCTGAAATAGTTTCTGCTATACGCATAACCAGATCTGCCTTTTTCCCGGTAGTAGGTTGCCCCTTCGTAACAAGGATGTCTTTCAGCTGCTGCACAGTAAGGCTGTTCAAACTGTCTGCAGCGGATCCAAAAACAATATATCCTCTGTTCTCCAAGCTTTGAAGTGCGGTGTCAACATTGCGAATGCCATAAGTAAACCACCAAAAGCCGGGGTATCCGTTTTTGGGTTTAGGGTAACTTCCCTTAGAGCAGTACTCTAACAACAAGATTTCTGCCGGATATAGACCACCGTTAGAAGGAATCGCTGTTTTCTTCCTATCTTCAAAAGTTATCACCGTTCTTTCAAAAGGCGTGCCTTCTGCTACAACATCGGTATAATATGGGGCTGGCTGATAATACTCTTTTTCACCTTCTGACACTGCAGTATTTGTATTCTTCGCTTTATTTACAACAGGATTGCTTTTCTTTTTAAAGAAATCAAATAGTCCCATAATACCCTCCAAAATATTTCTGTTTTGCAATATGCATGCTCTATCCTTCTAATGCATCAAATGTTATTCTTTATCTTCAGCAAGAATGCCAAAATGCGCTCCCGCTTCAACTGTGAAAGGTTAGGCATTTTTCTTTTCCTCCTGCCGTTTCTTAACTTCATCCAGCACCTTTGCTTCCAAATAAAGTTTGATATTGGTTAGTATATTATAAAGCTGGGTTGGAGGTACTTCAGACCAAGGTATACCGGGTGTGCCTGGCTTCGGCGCAGTCACTGCATATATTGCCAAGTCTTTCACTTGCATCTCCCTAATCTTTTCACTTGCCTGCATGTCCAAGGCTCTATTTCTACCGTTTACATTCTCGTAACCTGAAAGAATTGCATGTATCTCAGCAATATCCTTTTGGATTTCTACCTGTTTCATCATGTCGTAAATTGGATTGCTCATCATTTCTCTCCACCCAATCATGTACCGTTATTAGCTGTCTTTTCGCCGTAACTTATTTTAACATAATTGTTGTTTGCAACTCGAATGTCGATGTATTCTTGGAACTGAATGCCATTGATTGATGTGTTTGTAACATACAAAGTAAAGGCCAAGCCACCTAAAATATTGTCCCACAAATCAACAAGTTCTCCATTTTTTGTGTATACAATAACTGCCACATCAACACCTTCGTTGGTAGTGATTAGCGCTGAAATTCCATCACCGGTTGCTTGATTTTTACACAACACAGGTTCCGTTTTCCCTTTGAATCCAGAAATCTCAATGTGATCAAGGCTTATATGCCTAAAAATCGTATCTGAAATGTTGACCAACTTAAAGCTGACTTGCTTTACATACAATGGTGTGTCATCACCTGTATCAACATCAATATTAACATACACTTTCTGATGCACGATATTGGGTTCATTTTCGTTATGAGCAATCACCCGTAAAAACTCTGTGCTTTTTGG